>JAAYHY010000003.1 GCA_012735135.1 Bacillota bacterium
AATTCCAGGAACCATGGTTGGACGCAAACCATACTTCTTTGGGTCTAAAACTTTATTCCAACCATACCCTTGATCTCTCCTCCAAGAATTTAAGCGGCGGGGTTTTCCCCGGAAGGGAACAACCGGATAACAAGTACACCTATAACTATAATGAGAAAAGGACCGGCTTGGACTTGACGATCGGCCGTCCGATCAACCGTAGTTTACGGCTGGATACCTCCTTCCAGATGGAGCGGGTCACCCTTGATCCGCAGAAATGGGTGGCCGCCACCGGAAACAAATATGCCGAGGGGGCCGATCAAACCCAGGACCATCCTTCTGTTAATTTGTCCGAATTGAAAGAGGAGTATTGGGACAACAGTCTTGGTTTGGGCTTGACCTACAACCGGCTCCTTTACACCGGAGTCTATTCCACCGGTGGTTACGGCGGTTATCTAGGGCTGAACCTCCACGGAGGTATTTTTGGCGGTAAATACAATTACCAGCGGTTATACGGGGAATTCAAACAGTTTTACTCTCCCTTCGAATACACGACCCTGGGCTACCGGGTGATGGGCGGGAAGCTGCTGGGCGACATCCCCGAATCTTCCAAGTTATACCTGGGTGGCGAGTTGTCGCTCCGGGGTTACGATGTCCGGCATGTGGCCGGGGAAGAACAAGCTTTGGCCAATTTTGAGCTAAGGCAGCGGATTCCGAACATGGAAAACCTGGAGCTTGTCCTCTTTTATGATGTGGGGACGGTTGATTTTGAGGAATACCACCAAAGTTATGGCATCGGTTTCCGCTATAACATTCCGGTCTTAGGCCAACTCCGTTTTGATTTTGGTTGGACACCGGAAGGCGGTCCACCTAAGTTTAATTTCTTCTTCGGTGAGATGTTTTAGGTTAAGAGATTAAAGTAAAGGAGCGGTTTTCTCAATGAATTTAAAGGTTGCTAAAAGACTAATTCCTTTCTTATTGGTAAGCGGATTGGCGCTGGCCATTACCGGACTGGTGACGGCACAGAGTAAATCGACGGTCGGCTATATTGATTTGCAACGGTTACAGCAGGAACTTCCGGTCTTCCAAGAGTTACAGGAGTTGTTGCAGCGAAAGAATGAGGAGTTTAATTCCTACGGAAACTACCTCCAAACCCAACAACGTAACGAATTTGCGGCGCTAGAAAAGGAGAAAGCGGCGGCGCTGAAAGGAAAATCGGAAGCGGAGCGTAAGGAGATTGAGGCGAAGTACGAGGAAAAGGCTTTGGAGATCGCCCGCAATTACCAAAGGAAATTGGAAGCGGAAAACAACCGTTTATCTGGGGAAGTGCAGGCAAAACATGATGAGATTATGGCGAAGATTGAGAAAATACTTGCGGAGATTGCCAAAAAAGATGGTTATGCCATTATTCTCGAGAAAAGCGTGGTTTATTACGGCGGTGAGGATTTGACCGAGCAAGTGATTGCGGCTTTTGCGAAGAATAATAAGTAACTGGCGAAGGCAATCATTCCCACGGGTGACGAGTGGTGGGGATCGAGCGACAAGGCATTTTCTCGTAGTATTATTCTAAAAAACAGCGGTGAACGGAGTATGAATAAACAAAAGGCCGGCGCTCTCTGGAAAACTTTCTTTTTCAGCCTGGTTTTTCTCCTCCTTTTGGCGGGGGGAACTAAGTTTTGGCTAGCGCGAAGGGACCCCGGAGCGCCCCCGGAGGAAAGGGAGATTATTCTTTTACCGGAGTTGAAGTGGGGGAGCTATGACCGCTTCCTTGGCGAGGCACAAAAGCTATCCCGGAGATTCCAGTGGCGCGTCGAAAAACCGGGAGGGGAAAGCAGCGTTCTTTCTGATCCGGCGGAAGAGTTACCAGCCGGGGAGATGAGGGAAGCCTTACAGGTGGAATTGGCCGAGCGGCGGGCGCTCCTTACCGAGGAGCTTCAGCTTAGGCGCCGGTTGATTGCGAAGGAGATTGACAGCCGTATCCAGCAGAGGAAAAATCATGATGAGTATTTGCTTCAGCAAGCCATAGAGGAACGGCGCCGGCAACAAGCCGTGGAAATGGCTGATTTTCAAAGGGAAAAAGAGAAAGAATATGCAACCAGACTGGCTGCGTTACGTTTTAAGTTGGAAATACCGGATTTATCGGCGGCGGAAAGGTCGCGCCTGGCGGCGGAGGTTACCGCTTTGGAACAGGAACTGGCGGCGGTGATCCAGCAGAAAGTCGAGGCCCACCAGCAAGAACTGGAGCAGTTTGCCGAAGCCCGGCGGGAAGCGACTGCGGTGGAACTGGAAGCCTACCGGCGGGAGTTGGAAGCGGAAGGGAAGGAAAGGCTTGACCGGGAGGAACAAAGCTTGAAAGAGGAGTTTAACAGGTGGGTCCAGCGGAACGAGGAGGCGGTTCAGGCGCTTTTAGCAGAGACTTCAGAGGAGAAGGTTTTATTTTAAGGAGGAGATGGGCAGATGGCGACTTTGGGTGAATTGGCAGCGCTGGTTAAAGGGAAGGTAGTTGGGGAAAGTAACCTGACGATTACTGGAGTTTCCGGTTTAGATACGGCGCAAGCGGGTGAGATCTCCTTGATTGCTTCGGCGAAAGCAATTCCGCTCGCCCGCGAGAGTAAAGCTTCGGCTTTTATTTTCCCTTCGAATTTACGGGAGTTTAATTTCAAAGGAATTGAGATCGATAATCCGCGGATGGCTTTTGCCCAGATTCTTTGGTACTTCCACCCGAAAAGGGTCTATCCGGAAGAAATTCATCCTTCGGCGGTCGTAGGCAAAGATTTTCAGCATGGCGCCGGCTGTTACGTTGGGCCCTTGGTTTCCATCGGGGACCGGGTGAAGTTAGGCGCCAAGGTTGTGCTTCACCCGGGGGTAGTGATCGAGGATGACGTAGAGATTGGCGATGAATCGGAGATCAAACCCAATGTGGTCCTTTGCGCCGGCACGAAGATTGGAAAAAGAGTGATCATCCATCCGGGCACGGTGATTGGGGGCGACGGTTTTGGCTTTGAGAAAAACAGCCAAGGCAAGCATATTAAAGTTCCGCAAGTCGGTTGTGTGGTGATCGAAGATGACGTGGAGATTGGTTCGAATGTGACCATTGACCGGGCGACGACCGGCCAGACGGTGATCGGCGCCGGCACCAAAATCGATAACTTAGTCCAGATCGGCCATAACGTCCAGGTCGGTAAGGACAATATTATGGTGGCGATGACCGGTATCGCAGGCAGCACCAAACTGGGCGACCGGGTGACCTTGGCCGGACAATCGGGGATTAACGGTCATATTACCATCGGCGATGATACCGTAGTTTTTGCGCGGGGGATGGTGATCAGCAGTTTACCCGCTAATTCGGTAGTTTCCGGCCAACCGGCGCGTCCCCACGGTGAAGATATGCGCATCCAAGCCGCGACCGGTAAATTACCGGAACTGCTTAAAACCATCCGGCAACTGGAAAAACGGGTGGCCGAATTGGAAGGTAAACTGCATTGAACAAGCGAAAACAGGCTTTTTTAGAACCCGCGAAGTTTGATACGTGTTTACGTGGAAAACTAAACGGGTTTTCTGCACATTTGCTCAATGACCGCCGCGAAGACAGCTTAACCGGAGAGCGGGCAAGCTTTTCCCGGAACGGAGGGAGTTATCGGTAAAAGGGGTTAAACGGGTATGAGGATTATCCACCGTTATTTGCTACGGGAATATCTAACCCAGTATCTTTTTTGTACAGCCGGATTTTTGGTCTTGTTGGTTGGGAACTTTTTATTTGAGATCTCCGACTTTTTGGTGGATAAACGGGCTTCCTTCGCTCTGATCTGCCTACTGGTTTATTACCAAATTCCCTACTTGCTGATGGATGTTTTTCCGGCGGCGGTCCTCTTTGGTGTCTTTTTAAGTCTGGGGCGGTTGGCTCAGGACCGGGAGATGGATGCGTTGCGGACTTCCGGCTGGAGTTTTCCCGCCCTAACCGCTCCTCTGCTCTGCGCCACTTTTGTCCTTTGTGTCGGAGCGTTTTATTTTAACGACCGGGTGGTGCCGGCGGCCAATTTCCGGTATGAACAGGAAATCAGAAAAATTGTTTATAAAGACTTTATCCCCTTTATCCAGGAGAACGTGGTCTTTAAAGGGCCCGACGGTCGCTTTTTTTATTTACGCCGCGTTAATGAACGGGACCGAACCGTGGAGGGAGTGCTGATCTACCAAAATCAGGATGAGGCTTTCCCCCGCCTGATCACCGCGGCTGAAGGCCGGATTCAAGAGCAGTCTTGGTTCCTGAAGGCGGGAGCTTATTATGAATTGGCTGATGACGGGACGATTACAACGGTAGCCACCTTTCAGGAATTGGTCGAGGATGTGGGTGAAGACCTCAGTCTTTTCCTGGGGCAGAGCAAAGGTGTGGACGAGATGAGCCGGGCGGAATTAAAAGCGAACATGGAGCTCTTTGCCAAAAGCGGCCTTAGTATCGCCTCCTTTGCCGTGAATTACCATCTTAAAGTGGCGCTACCTTTTGCCGGACTGATCCTGGCGTTTTTGGGCTTACCCTTTGCCACTTTGGTGCCGAAAAGCGGACGGGCGATCGGATTGGCCATTAGTCTCCTCCTTATTATGGTCTATTTTTTCACGACCGTTCTTTTCCGGGAGTTGGGCGTATCCGGGCTGGTCGCCCCCTTCTGGGCCGCTTGGCTGCCGAATGTTTTCTTTCTTGGACTTGGCCTTGTTTTGTTGTTTCAGGTGATCAAATGATGCTTTCAATCTCCGCTTCGTTAAGGATAGTTGCGAAGGAATTCGATTAATCACAGATGAAGGGATGGTAAGGTGGAGTTTTGCAACGCACAGTCTGCAGCCTGCTGCTGCTTATCCTTGGGGTGTTCTTATCCGCTCCCGCCGTCCGGGCCGAACAAGGCATTTTAATCGCCGATGAGGTCTTTGCCGACTATGAAAACGAACGGTTGGTGGCGAGGGGAGATGTGGTTTTTACCTATCAGGATTATGAAGTACGCGGCGACGAATTCTACCTGGATTTAGAGGAAGATCGTCTATCCGTTCCCGGCCGGGTTTTGATTAAGCGGGAGGATGAAACGGTTGAAGGGGAAAACCTGGTTTTTTACTTTGTGGACGAAGAAGGGAGTATGGACCGGTTTGTCTTTCTGGCTGAAGCCGAGACCGGCGAGCCGATCATCATTAAAGCCCGGCAAGGAGAGGTACACGGGGAAAAAGTGGTGGGCGCCGGTTCGGTTTTTACCGGTTGCAACCAAGACCAGCCCCACTACCACCTGACGGCGGAAAAA
The DNA here is from genome assembly GCA_012735135.1 of Bacillota bacterium. Taxonomy (GTDB): domain Bacteria; phylum Bacillota; class UBA4882; order UBA10575; family UBA10575; genus Capillibacterium. The sequence goes on from JAAYHY010000003.1 coordinate 5,259, forward strand.
ACGGTCTATTACCCGGAGGACCGGATAGAATTGTACCATGCGGCCTACTGGGAAGGAAAGATTAAATTCCCCGCCATCCCCAAACTGGTCATCTCCCTCCAGGAGCAGGAGAATGATTTTGACGAGTCCACTTTTGGCTATAACGCTCAGGACGGGTTTTTCCTGAAGATGGTGTACCGCTACGTTCTCCGGGGCGAGCAGCAAGGGAAGATTCTGGTCGACTTAATTCAGGGCAAAGGGGTCGGGGAAGGAATTAAGCATCAGTTTCCCGTTGGGGAGGGGCAAGAACTCTCCGTCAGCCTTTATCATTTGGATAACTTCTATGAAAAGCGCCATGATTATCAGGTCCAAACCTCCTGGCAACAGACGAAGGGGAATCTCCGTTACCAACTGCAGGGGAAATACAATGTTCTAGGTTACTCCGAGTATGGACTGAGCGGAAACATAAATTACCAGGCGCCAAAATGGCCGAGCAGTTTTGTGTTTGAAACCGGTCAGACCGGGGCCTCTCCCGAGTTTTACCTTTACCCCTGCCGTCTCAATATCACTTGGCAATTGGGTCCGCGGAGCCGGCTGACTTACCGCAACAACCTTTATTACCGGGAAAAGATCGCCACTAAAGAGATTGTTACGAAAAAATACCAAAACAACTTCGAATTTGAGCAGGGGTGGGATTTTCTCTCGTGGCAAAACTTTGCCTTGGCGGTCCGGGTGAAACAGGACTATAACTACAGCGAGCGTTACCAGATCCCCTATTACCACGAATTACCGTCGATCTCCTTCCGCACACCCCCAATCAACCTGGGCTTTCCTGGCTACTACCAAGGAAGTGTGGATTATCTCCGCTTGGTTGAGATCCGGGGAGAAGCTGAAAAAGAGGGGATTCGAACCCAATACTTACTGGAACGGCGTCCGTTGGGGCCGAAACTCTGGACGCACGGGGGCTTCTCCCTTGATCTGGCCAACAGCAACCGCTATCAAGTTTATCGGGTGGCCGGGACTGAATTCCGGCGTTACGCGGTCTCCATTGGCTTGACCGGTACAGAGCGGTTTACCCCCAATCTAACTTGGACGAATACCGTAAGCTGGGTGGAAGCCCAAGGCGATGCGCCGGTTGAACAGTATCCCCGTTTGGTCACCGGCTCCCATCTGTTTAGCACCGGGGGTCACTTAACCAGTAACTTGCGGTATAATACGGGGCTGTTCAGCGCAACGCTGGAGGGAGGTTACAATTTCAGCCATCTGAATAATCCTTGGTATCCGTTGGAAGGTACTTTTGTTTTTACTCCCTTTACCAACAACAGCCTTCGTTTACAGGCCACATATAACCTGAATACCAAAGAGTATACCAATCTGTATCTTACAATCAGAGGGAGCTATAATACGGAAAAAGGCAATCGCTATCTTTTGGAAGCCGACTATGACTTTTTGGATCGCCGGTGGGAAACCCTGGAGTTGGCTGCCAACTTGCAATTTGCTTTGACGACCAAGCTCCGGACCGACGTTAATCTCCGCTATAGCCTGTTCGGTGACGGGCTGGAGCAAGCCCGGTTGGGTCTGAATTATGACTGGCATTGCCGGGAGTTGTTTTTCGGGTATGATTGTATCCGCCGGGAGTATCTGGTCCAATGTCAATACAAGATCTTCAAGGAAGCCGGTTTTGGCTATGGTTCGGGGGAACAAGGCTTTATATGGACCGGGGCTGACCAATGGGGAGCGAAAAATGGGAATTGGTAAGGGCCGAACCGGGACCTGTTTGGCTATTCTATGCGGCCTGGCGGGTCTAATCTTGTTTTATTTTAGTCTGCGTCCCCTCCTCACTCCTGCCACGGAAGAACATCGGGAGGAGCAAGGCGCGACTTTTTTAGGGGGACGCTATGAGGGATGGGAAGGAACCAAACAAAGCTGGTGCTTGGAAGCGGCGGAAATCTTCCGCCCCGCCGACGGGCGGAAAATTATTTTCCGGGGGATCGACCAGATCTGTTTTTTCCAGGAGGACGGTAATAACCTTGTTTTAAAGGCTGCCGCTGCGACGCTCGATTTAAAACGGAACAGTTTAACCCTGGATAAAGTTAGGGGAGAAGTGGGCGGTGGCCGGCTAGAGGCTGACAAGATGGAGCTGGATTTAGATAAGAAACTGGTCAGGTGTGATCCTCCGCTCTCCTTTACCAAAGAACGTTTAAAAGTACAAGCCCAGCGGATGGAGGGAAATTATCAAACAGGCGAGTATTGCTTCTCCGGAGACCTGGAAGTGGTGCAGAAGGATCACCGGATCCGGGGCCATTCCTTTGTTTATCAGGCGAACGCGGACCGGTTTGAAATCCGGGGCGGGGTGGAGGTTGAATTGACGTTATGAGAAGCCGGAAGTTACTTTTGAAGATTGGCTTGGTAGTGGCGATGGTGGTCTTGGCCAATCACGGACGGTTGGGGGCGGCCGAGAAGGGATACTTTAAAGGGGTTGACTTATTCTATGGTGATACCGACGGAAAGAACCTGTATATGGAAGGAACCGCTTTAGAGTATTATCAAGGAGAAACGCACTTACGGTTTGGCAAGGCGGCCATCCGGGAGCGGGAGGACGGTTCCCGGGAGATTATCTTTGAGGGAGAAGTCCTTTTAACCCAGGAAGATTTTAAAGTAACCGGGGACCGGTTCCATTACAATACGGGGACGGAAGACGGGATCTTTACCGGAAAGGTTGTTCTGGAACGGGCTGAAACCCGGGACGAAGCGGGACAGGTGGTGAAGGAAGGACTTACTTTAGTTTGCGGCCGCTTATACCTGCAAACGGCGGAAAAGGCTTTTACCGCCTCGGAACAGCCCACCATTGAACACCGGGATTTTCGGGGCAGCGGGCAGACCATCAGTTACCGGGATGCGGAAGAAAAGCTGACGATCAGCGGCGGCTTTCACCTCTGGTCGAAAGAAGACGAGTTCATCGGGGAAGAGATCTGTTTTGATCTCCGGCAAAAAACTTTTGAAGCCCGCCGGGGGGCGGCCCCCCTTGAGCTTCGTTTGAAGATTGATGAAAAAGAGCAGAAGGGTGAAGAGCAGGCTAAGGAAGAACAGGTCGGAGAAGAACAACCGGAGGAAGGACAGACCGGAGTAAAACAGCCCGGAGAAGAGCATCCGGAGGAAGAACAGCTGAGGAAAGAGCAGACAGGAGAAGAGCAGCCGGCTGAAGAGGAGCCGGGGGAAGCGCCGGCTGCGGAAGAGCAACCAGCGGGAAGATTAGGTTGAGCAGGGGGAAAGGGGGGTAAATGATGGAAGTTAAGGAGATAGTAAAAGAAGGGAATATTTCCGGGGTCTATCTTGTTTTAGACAGCCAATGGCGGATGGCGCGAAACGGTAGCCCCTTTGCCGCCCTGCGGGTGGGGGATAAAAGCGGGGAGATTGCCCTTAAGGTTTGGGAGATTACGGAGGAGGCTTTTAAACAGCTCCAAAAGGGAACAGTAATTAAACTGGAGGCCGTGGCGAAGAATTTTAATGGTTCTTTGCAACTGGAGGCCAACGGACGTGAAGCCTTCTTCCAGGTCTGCCGGGAAGGAGAGTATGATCCGGCCGCTTTTCTTCCGGGGATCTTTGGCCCCAAACTGGACGCTTTATGGGCAGTGGTCGACCGGACCTGGAACGGTCTGAAGTATAAGCCCTACCGCTTATTGTTGGCGTATTTTTTCGGCTCCGACCAGTTCCGGGAGGACTTTGGGGCTGCCCCTGGCGCCATCCGGATTCACCATGCCTACCGGGGCGGGTTGTTGGAGCATACCGTCGGGGTGGTGACCATCTGTCAAACCGCCGCCGCCCATTACCCTGAGGTAAACAGCGATTTGCTCCTGACCGGCGCTTTACTCCATGATATTGGCAAGCTTCAGTCTTATACGGGGGAAGTGAATATTGAAGGGACGGACCAAGGAAAGCTGCTCGGGCATTTGATGTTAGGTGTTCAGATGGTGACGGAGGGGATTCGGGCAATCCGGGAGGCCGAGGGGGAAGAAGCTTTTCCCGCTGCCCTGGAGATGCCCCTGCTCCACCTCATCCTGAGCCACCATGGTGAATTGGAGTGGGGATCTCCCGTCCAACCAGCCTTGTTGGAGGCTTGTTTGCTTCACCATGCGGACCACATGGATGCGGAAGCGGCGAAGTTCCGGGAGGCCCTTCGTAAACACCCGGATCAAGCTGGCAATTGGACAGCCTATAACCGGGCCCTGAAACGGTCTGTCTATTTGTTGGACCTGGAAGCGGATGCCGGTGAGGAACGGGGAACCGGGTCCAGTGCGGAGTAGGCTTTTGGGTCTTCAGGAATGGTTGGCGGGTGCCCGGGGAGACCGGGGATAGAGTCAAGGGCCGGGTCACCGGCGCCGGGAGGAAACGAGAAGGGATGGGAGAAAAGCGGATGACTGCGTTCAGCGGGAAAGAAGCGCAAGCGGAGAAAGAAGCCCAAGCGGAGAAAGAAGCCCAACAGCCACGGCGGAAGGTTGCCTTTCATACCTTGGGTTGTAAGGTTAACCAGTTTGATACCGAGGGTTTGATCGCCGACTTTCAAAACCACGGTTATCAGGTGGTGGATTTTGACGAGCCGGCGGAGATTTATATCCTTAATACCTGTGCCGTGACGAAGATGGCCGAACGAAAGGCGGGACAACTCATCCGGAGGGTAAAACGGGAGCATCCTGACGCCTACTTAGTGGTGACCGGTTGTTATGCCCAGACCAGCGCTGAAGGGTTAAGCGCCTTTCCCGAAGTGGATTTGGTGGTGGGGGTAGCCGGCCGGAGCCGCCTCCGGGAGATTCTGGAGGAGAAAATACCGGCCGCGGAGAAGAATTTGGTGCTTTCTTGGGCGAAGGACAGCGAATTCGAGGTGTTAACCCCGGATTTTTCGGGACAGACCCGGGCATTTTTAAAAGTGGAGGATGGATGCCAATCTTACTGTAGCTATTGTAAGATTCCCTTTGCCCGGGGTCCGGTGCGCAGTCTCCCCCTGGAACTGGTGATGAAGGAGATCGAACGCCTCCTGGGGCTTGGTTATAAAGAAATCGTTCTGGTCGGGATTCATTTGGGCCATTACGGAATCGACCGTGGTTATGATCTTGCCAGGATGCTGAGGCGGATTGAGGAGGAGTGGGGGTCAGCGGAAAACCAGTGGCGTTTACGGTTAGGTTCCATTGATCCGACCGATTTTACCCCGGAGCTTATGGAGGTTCTTTTCGCTGCAAAACTCCTCTGTAATCATCTGCATATCCCCCTCCAGAGCGGGTGCGGGAAAATCCTCTCCCTGATGAATAGGGGTTATACACCGGATGATTATGCCGGATTAGTTTCGATGTTACGGAAAGGCCGCCCCGGTTTGGCGGTCACCACCGATTTGATGGTGGGGTTTCCCGGGGAGACGGAAGCGGATTTTGAGGAGACCTTAAATTTCTTGCGGGCGGTGGGGTTTTCCCGGGTCCATATTTTCCCCTACTCCCTTCGGGAAGGAACGGCGGCCGCAAAGCTTCCTGGGCATCTCCCCCGCCGGGTCAAGGAAGAAAGGGTGAAACGGGCCGAACAGACCGCCCGTGAATTGGCCAAAGCGTACCGGGCGCTCTTTTTAGGCCAAGTGGTGGAGGTGTTGATTGAGGAAACCAACCGGGATGGTTATGCGGAAGGGTTTTCCCGGGAGTATTTACGGGTGCAGGTTAAAGAAGAACTAAATCCGAATAGCCTGATCCGGGCAAAGGTTGAAAGTGTCACCCGTGAACCCCTTACCGGTGTGGTGGTCGCTCCGTAATAATTAGTCTTTTAAAGGGTTGGAAAAAGGATTTTTCTTTCGTTTGTCGAATTTAACTCCGGGGAAGGGAGGTTTAATGGTGAGTGACTGTGTTTTTTGCCGAATCGTCCGCAGAGAAATTCCGGCGCAGATTCTTCTGGAAACGGAAGAAGTTTTGGCCTTTAAGGATATCAACCCCGTTGCCCCGATTCATATTGTGTTGATCCCGAAAAAACACATCGGTAGTGTGATGGATCCCCAGTTACCGGCGCTTCCACCCTTAACTGCCGAGTTGTTTGCGGCCATTCAGCAATTAATGGGCGAAGAAAAAGACGGTTTTCGTGTGGTGATTAACCGTGGCCCAAATGCCGGAGAATCTGTCCCCCATTTGCATCTTCACTTGCTTGGCGGAAGAGAACTTGCATGGCCTCCCGGATAATTGACGGATTGGGCAAATTATAGTATAATATTACCTTAGTCTGTTTATTGTTGTAGTCTATGTGCCTAAGGATTATTGTGGGCAGCGAGGGGAGGGAAGTAGATCATGGCCGAAGTCAAGATCGGGAAAAACGAATCCCTAGATAGTGCCCTGCGCCGGTTTAAGCGACAGTGTCAGCGCTCAGGGATCCTGGCGGAGATTAGGAAACGAGAGCATTATGATAAGCCTAGCGTACGTAGGAAGAAGAAATCGGAAGCCGCCCGGAAAAAAAGGCGATTTTCCTAACTGACTCTTAAGGTTCACCCGCGGAGGGTGAACCTTTTTGCTTTACTTTAGAATTAAGCGGAATTTAACGTAAAAAGCGAAACTTATCGGTTGGTTAACCGGTTTAACTAATATAGATTAAAGGAGAGCGGGACTGATCCTATACCAACTGGTGGAAAGTGGGGTTTAGGTTATGAAACGGAAAAAGTTTGTCAAAATTAGCCCATTTACCCTTGTGCTTTTGGTGATCGCCATCGTCATCACCATTACTTCTTACCGGGAGGCAGGCCACGCCGAAACGGATCTCTTGTATGTCATCCCGCTAAAGGGGAATATTTCCGGCGGAATGGCGGATTTTATTAAACGGGCGCTTGCCGAGGCCGAACAGCGGCAAGCTGAGGCGATTATTCTGGAGCTTAAAACTTTAGGCGGGTTTGCCGATTCGATGACGGAGATTGGGGATGCCATCAGCGATGCGAAGATTCCGGTGGATGTCTTTATCGAAGGAAGGGCCATTTCAGCCGGGGCCTACATTGCGCTCAGTGGTAACCGGATTGTGGTCTCCCCCGATGCGGTGCTGGGGGCCTCCCAGCCCTTAGTGGCCGACGGAACTCCGGCTCCGGAAAAAACAATCGCCGCCTTCCGGAAGATGTTCCGGGCGGTGGCGGAGGCCCGCGCGCAAAAAAGAGGAGTTGACCTCAATCCATTATTGGCCGAGGCGATGGTTGACCCCGCGGTGGAAGTGGAAGGGGTGGTGGCCAAGGGGGAACTGTTGGTACTGACGGCGCAGGAAGCCCTTACCCACCATTATGCGGATCTGATGGCCGATAATCTGAACGAGGCCATTCTCAAGCTTGGTTACGACCGGTTGACCGTTGTTACCGTCCAACAAACTCCGGTCGAAAGTCTGGTTCGCTTTTTAACCGACCCGGTGATTAGTCCCCTTTTGTTGATTATCGGTTTTACCGCGTTGATCGTTGAAGTTTTCACCGCCGGGTTTGGCGCGGCCGGGGTTATCGGGGTCCTCTCCCTGTTCCTTTTCTTTGGCGCCCGTATATTTTCCGGCTTGGCCGGGTTGGAAGTGATCTTCCTCTTCTTCCTGGGCGTTGTCTTATTGGCTTTGGAAGCCTTTTTCCTGCCTGGCTTTGGCTTTGCGGGGATTTTAGGGTTGATTGCCATGGCAGGCAGTATTATCTTATCCTATGCTTCCAGCGGGCAGGGGATTGCTTCTTTGGCGATTGCTTTGGCCTGGTCCGTTTTTTTGGTCTCCTTGATCTTGCAATATCTGAAGCGAAGTTCCTTTTGGGACCGGCTTGTGCTGAAGAAGGCCGCTGTAAAGCAGGAGGGTTATTCAGCTGTTCCCAATTATGAACAGTATATTGGCCAAGTCGGGGTGGTGGTGCATCCCTTACGTCCCGCCGGTGTCATTGAGACAGCCGCCGGAGAACGCTTGGATGTGGTCTCGGAGGGAGCTTATGTCCAAGCGGGGAAGAGGGTAAAGGTAATTGCGGTCGAAGGCAGGAGAATATTGGTACGGGTGGAAGAGTAAAATTACCTAAGAACTTTGCGAAAGAAATTCAAGCCACCCCACGTCCGGCGCCGGCTGGGCAGATTCTGGTCAAGATAAGCAGTCCCACGGGCGGAGAAGGTCGAGGATCGAGAGTATTTTTTGGGTAGATAAATAAAATAATCTTAGAAAAGAGGTGTTGTTGAATGGAATTGTTCTCTCTGTTTGCTTTTGCGCTTTTGGTCATTTTCATTCTGCTCTTTTTCAACTTTATCCCGGTCGGCCTCTGGATTTCCGCCCGGGCGGCAGGGGTTAATGTCCGGGTTTGGACCCTTTTTGCCATGCGCTTAAGAAGGGTTCCCCCGTCCCGGATTGTCTTGCCGATGATTAAAGCGGAGAAAGCCGGCCTGGAGGTAACCGTGGATAAACTGGAAGCTCACTATCTGGCCGGGGGGAATGTGGACCGGGTGATTGACGCACTGATCGCCGCCCAGCGGGCGGAGATAAATTTGACCTTTGAACGGGCGGCCGCCATCGATTTAGCCGGCCGTAACGTTCTGGAAGCCGTCCAGATGAGTGTTAACCCGCGGGTGATTGAGACCCCCGAGATCTCGGCCGTGGCTAAAGACGGAATTGAGCTAAAAGCCAAGGCGCGGGTTACCGTCCGGGCTAATATCGATCGTTTAGTCGGTGGCGCCGGGGAAGCCACCATCATCGCCCGGGTGGGAGAAGGGATTGTCACGACGGTCGGCTCTGCCGAAAGCCATAAGGAAGTTCTTGAGAATCCGGACCGGATCTCCCTAACTGTCCTGGAAAAAGGGTTGGATGCCGGTACTGCCTTTGAGATTCTCTCCATTGACATTGCCGATGTGGATGTGGGCCGGAATATTGGCGCCAAACTCCAGATGGATCAGGCGGAAGCCGACAAGAACATTGCCCAGGCGAAAGCGGCGGAAAGACGGTTTGCTGCTTTAGCGCGGGAACAGGAGATGAAGGCTCAGGTTCAAGAGATGCGTGCCCGGGTAGTTGAAGCCGAGGCCGAGGTCCCGCGGGCGTTGGCCGAAGCGTTGCGGACCGGAAAAATCGGGGTGATGGATTATTACCAGTTGCAAAATATTCAGGCCGATACGGCGATGCGGGAAGCTTTCGGCCGGGAATCGAAACCCCATGACGGACACGATGAAGTAAAGAAATAGGAGTGAGATCATGGGTTGGGTATGGGTTATTTTCGTACTCGTTTCCGTCCTGGCCAACTTCCTGGAGAAAATGGGCAAGCAGGCTCCTGGGCGGTCGGCGCCGGATCGGAAGGGTAAAGCTGATTTGGACGAAAACTGGATGCCGACGGAGGCCTTCCCCGGGACGTCAACGGAAGATTTTCCTCCGCGTAAGCCGAAACCAGCCCCGGTTTCGGTGGGGAATTACGCCCCCGCCCAACTTCCGGATCACCCCAAGCAACAAGAAGATTTGCTGACGGTGGAGGAGAGAGAGATACTTCTCCGCCCGCAGAGGGAATTGGTAACGGAAGACCCGTTCTTCATCGCCTTCCGTGAGGAGGATTTAATCCCTCCGGAAGATACCCGAACGGAAGGGGAAGAAAGGGAAAGCGAAGGTTGGTCCTTTCGTTCCGCTTTCATTTTAGCGCAAGTGCTAGCCAGGCCGGATTTTACCTCCCTTCCCTGGCGTCGTCGTATTTGAATTCTTCGTACATCAGTGATCAGTTGGTTGCCAAAGGCAACCAATTTTTTTTGCCACCGGAATAAATTTCCGGTTGACAACATATGTATACTTAATACTTGGTAACATAAAGGGATTTTTCGGATAAATAATGGTATAATCTATAAAAACTTTTTGGCCAAGAACCGCGGAGGTGTGACCATGCTGGAATTTAATGAAAGAAGTAACACATTGGAACAATCGGCGTATAAGTATACTTTACAAGATGTGGCCGAACCCAATCTTTACCGTCATCTTTATAACTATAACGAAGCGCCAAAGATCCCCTTTAACCACCGGCATGTTCCGATGCGGCCCCCGAAGGAGATCTGGATTACGGATACCACCTTCCGGGACGGGCAACAGGCGAGAGAACCGTATACCGCCGATCAGATGGTGCATTTGTATAAGTTGTTACACCGTTTGGGTGGGCCGCGTGGGATTATTCGTCAATGCGAATTCTTCCTTTACAGCAAGAAAGATAAGGAAGCAGTGGAGCGCTGTTTAGCTTTGGGGTATGAATATCCCCAGATTACCAGTTGGATCCGGGCTGTTAAAGACGACTTCCAATTGGTAAAACAGATGGGGATTAAAGAGACGGGGATTTTGGCAAGTGCATCCGACTATCATATCTTTAATAAATTAAAACTCACCCGGAAACAGGCGATGGAACAGTATCTCGGGATTGTAAAAGCCGCCTTGGAGTACGGGATTATTCCCCGTGTTCATCTTGAAGACATTACCCGGGCTGATTTCTACGGTTTTGTTGTTCCCTTTGCCATCGAGCTAAGCAAGCTTTCTGAGGAAAGTGGAATCCCCATAAAGATCCGGGCTTGCGACACGATGGGTTTTGGGGTCAGTTATCCGGGGGTTGCTTTGCCCCGTAGTGTTCCGGGGATTATTTACGGTTTATGGCATCATGCCGGGATCCCCAGTGAGCGGTTGGAGTGGCATGGGCATAACGATTTCTACCGGGCGGTGGTCAATGCCGGGACGGCCTGGCTCTACGGCTGTTCCGCCGTGAACTGCACTTTGTTGGGGATTGGCGAACGGACCGGAAATTGTCCGCTGGAAGCGATGGTCTTTGAGTATGCGGGCTTGCGGGGGACGATGGATGGGATGGACCCGACGGTGATTACGGAGATCGCCGAGTATTATACAAAAGAGTTAAAGTATAAAATTCCACCGATGACCCCCTTTGTGGGCAAGTATTTCAATTTTACCCGGGCTGGAATTCATGCCGACGGTTTGTTGAAGGATGAAGAGATTTATAACATATTTAATACGGAGAAACTTTTAAACCGGCCGGTGGTCGTGGCTATCAACCAGTATTCGGGGGTGGCCGGACTTGCGTTTTGGGTGAACCGGTACTTTAATCTTGAGGGAGATCGGCGGATCGACAAAAAAGATCCTTCCATTCAGAAACTGAAAGAATGGGTGGATCGGGAGTACGAGACTGGCCGCACCACCTTGATTGGGGATGAAGAATTGGTGGAAGCGATAAAAAGGGAAACTCCCGAACTGTGGCAGAGATTGGCCACGAATCCTTCACCATTTGAAGGGTAAAATTAACTCTTTTACAGGTCGCCCTTGCGAAGCAGGGCGACTTATTTATTTAACCACAAAAATGTTACTGAAAGGTAAAAGACTTAGAAAAAGCTAGAAAAATGGACAGTAGGCCAGAAAAACGAAAAAAACAGGGGCAGATTAAGGAATTAACGGTTTAGAGAAATGTAACAAATTATGTTATAATGACATCGATGACAGAGAAGGGAATATGGAGGAGGAGGAGAAACGTGGGCACGTTAAGTAAGGCCAAGAGGGAGAAAAGGGCCTATTGGTTTATTCTACCTGCTGTTTTATGTATGTTGTTTGTTCATTTTATCCCTATTATATGGGGGGCATACATAAGTCTATTGGACCTTGATGTTTTTACGCTGGCGCAATGGACGTCCGCTCCTTTCGTCGGCTTGGGTAATTTTATCCGCATCTTTAGTGGTCAGTTTGCGGTCGGCCAGAAGTACTTGCGTTCGATTTACACCGTAATCGTCTATGGGTTGATCTGCATACCGGTCGGTTATGTTATTGGGTTGGCGGTGGCCCTGCTTTTAAACAGGAATTTTGTTGGCCGCACCTTAGTCCGGGGTTTAATTTTGCTGCCCTACATAACCCCCGATTCGGTGGCTTTTAACGTCTGGCGGTTCATTTTCCAAGCCCGGATCGGCCTGGTCAACAAGTACCTGCTGAAATTAGGGCTGATCAAAGAACCATTGATTTGGCTGGTCGGAGACCGGGCTTTAACTGCGGTTATTGTCGCGAGTGTCTGGAAAGGTTGGCCCTTTGCCTGTCTCATTCTCTTAGCGGGTTTACAAGGGATTCCTTCCGAATTATACGAAGCGGCCAAGATTGACGGGGCTTCCCCATGGCAACAGTTTACCCAGGTTACTCTCCCCTTGTTGCGCCCGGTGACTAAAACTTTGTTGATGCTCAACGTAATCTGGAATTTCCACGCCTTTAACCAATTCTATATCTTGCTCGGAGGTAGCCCGGGCGACGCCCATGTTCCTTCTACCTTCATTATGCAGGAAGCTTTTAGTAACCTTCACTATGGGCTAGGTTCGGCAATGGCAGTTTGCTTAATGATAGTTATCCTGATTTTAATTGCGATTTATATGCGGTTCAAAAAAGGGGGGGTCAGTTATGAAACATTCTAAGCAAACGAAGGAAAGTAGGATGACGGAACAAACGGGCTTGGTGGAAAGGAAGAAACGTAAGTCTCCCCGGAAAATTTTCATGCGTGTACTGTTGTACTTAGCCGTCTTGCTGATTCTGATTATAATCTTGGGGCCCTACTTATGGATGGTTTCCGGTTCTTTCAAGACATCCTTGGAGATTCAGGCGGCCGATGTAACCAGACCGGGTTTGGAACCCCGGTGGATTCCACGGAAATTTACCTTGGAGAATTATGCCAATGTCAATAAAACCGTCCGGATGCTCGATTATTTCCGGAACAGTATCATCATTAGCCTCGGGACCATGTTCTTCTCGGTTTTAATTAGTGTTACCGCGGCCTACGCTTTGTCCCGGTTTAATTTTAAAGGAAAAGAACTCTTCGCGCTAGGAGTAGCTTCCACCCAAATGTTCCCGGGGATCGCCTTTCTCATTCCCTACTTTATTCTGTTTACCTTTGTCAACCGGTACTTGGGGATTCAGTTAAGAAACACTTATCCGGGGATGATCTTGACCTATACTACCTTCGCCATTCCGTTCAGTATTTTGATGCTGAGAAATTTCTTAGACACAGTCCCCCGGGAGATCGATGAACAAGCCCAAATCGATGGCTGTTCTCCTTTCGGTGCTCTTTTTAGGGTGATTATCCCGCTTTCGGCGCCGGGAATTGTTGCGGTGGGGATCTATTCCTTTATTATGGCTTGGAATGAAGTTCTCTTTGCCGCAATCCTTACCGGCCGGGAAACGAAGACAGTGGCGATTGGTTTGTTAGAATATATTACCCAACAGCAAGCCCGGTGGTCCGGGATGATGGCTGCTTGTATTCTGGTCTCGATTCCGGTGCTCCTTCTCTTCACTTTTATGCAACGGCAAATTGTCGAAGGTCTCGTTAGTGGCGCTACTAAAGGCTGATGGGCAAGGAGCCGGTTTCGGGAAGAAAGGGGGGGGTTATGGTTCATACTGGATAACCGCCAGCTTAGCCAAAAAGGAATAGGAGGGTAAATTTGATGATGAAAAGAGTAAAAACTGGTGTTTTGGGGATTATCCTTGGTTTAGTTCTTTTGACATCGTTGGCAGCCAGTGGGCAATCCGCAACGATTACTTTCTGGGCGATGCCCAACGCTCCGGATGAAACACATATTCCTTGGATTGAGCAGAAGGCTGCAGAATTCCAAGCAAAAACCGGCGTTAAAGTGAATTTGGAGATTGTCGGTTGGGATGTGGCTTGGCAGCGGATCTCCACCGCGATTGTCACTGGGGAAGGCGTTGATGTTTTCCAAGTCGGAACCACTTGGAATCCGCAGTTTGCCGCGACCGGCGGACTCGAGGAGATTGACATCAACGAGTTCGGTGGGAAAGATGCCTATATCAAAGCTAACCTTGAGTCGACAACATATAAAGGGAAATATTACGGTGTGCCCTGGTTTGCCGAGACCCGTGCCCTCTTCTATAATGTAGATATGTTCAAAAAGGCCGGGGTGCAACCGCCGAAGACCCATGATGAGCTGTACCAAGTGGCGGAGAAGCTCGTGGCGACCTTCGGTGAAGGCAGCGCCATTGCGCTGGCTGGGACCAACGCTTGGGATCTCCTGCATAACTGGTCGATTATTCTCTGGGCCAATGGGGGCAGTCTCCTAACGAAAGACAACAAGATGGCGATGTTCAACAATGAAGCCGGCGTAAAAGCCATGCAATGGTATGTGGATTTGGTCCGCAGAGGTTATGCTTCCAAGGCCTGCGCCGAATATAACCAACCGCAAGCCGATGCGGCCTTTATCAACGGTAACGTGGCCATGTGCTACATGGGGCCCTTCAATATTGCCGGTATTGAACAACAGAATCCCGGTTTGAACTATAGTGTGGTCGAACCGCCGGCCGGCCCGAAAGGAAAAGCTTCCTTCTCCGGCGGGAGCAACCTGGTTGTCCTGAAAGCCAGCCGCAATAAGAAAGCCGCTAAAGAGTGGATCAAGTTCCTTCTCCAGTACGAGAACATGGTCGAGTACACGAAGAACCTGACCCACATGTTACCGGCCCAAGTGGAAGTCTTTGCGGATCCCTATTATGATTCCGGCGTGTGGAAGACCTTCAAGACCACTTTGGAATACTCCACCGCTTATCCGCCGCTGGCGGTCTGGGGTGACATTGAAACCATCGTCCAAGACGAGTTCAAGAACGTGTTGGCCGAGTATGTCAATGGTACCTATAACGACAAGACCGTTGAAAAACACCTGAATGCTGCCGCCGACCGGGTCAATGAAGCCCTGAAGAAGGAGAAATAAAGGAAGATGGCGGTCCGGGGAAGAGCGGTTACCGCTCTTCCCTTTTTCCTTAAAAAAACGGAAACTGTGAAACCCTTTTTTCTATGGCGTTTGCTCAGGTTAAGGAATTGTATTTATTGTCGATTGTGCCCATAAATGTTCGGGCATAAAGGCAATTCCTTCAAGATAAGGAACGGAGGTCAGAGAGGTTGAAATTCGGATATTTCGATGATCAACATAAGGAATATGTAATTACTACTCCGCAAACCCCCTACCCTTGGATAAATTACCTTGGCAATAAGGATTTTTTTGGCTTAATTTCAAATACCGGCGGCGGCTATTGCTTTTATAAGGATGCCAGGTTAAGAAGGTTGACCCGGTACCGTTATAATAATATTCCCTTAGATATGGGGGGGCGTTACTTTTATCTTAAAGACGGGGAAACAGTCTGGACACCAACCTGGCAACCGGTGCAGACGGCTTTGGACCATTATGAATGCCGTCATGGTTTGGGATATACGCAAATTACCGGCGCGAAGAATGGATTGGTGGCAGAAGTGCTTTATTTTGTGCCGCTGGATGAGAATTGCGAGTTACACCGGCTGGTCCTCCGTAATACCGGTTCGACCGGGAAAGAGATCCAACTCTTCTCCTTTATTGAGTTCTGCCTCTGGAACGCCTATGATGACCAGACCAATTTCCAACGGAATTACAGTACTGGTGAAGTGGAAGTGGCGGGTAGTGTCATTTACCATAAGACAGAATACCGGGAACGCCGTAACCATTATGCCTTTTATGGCGTAAACCATCCTGTTGCCGGCTTTGAGACCGACCGGGATTCCTTCCTCGGCCTTTATCGCGGTTTACACAATCCCCAGACGGTATTTAACAGCCGGCCCGGGAATTCCATCGCCCGGGGGTGGGCGCCCATCGCTTCGCATTGTTTGGAAGTGAGGCTTTTACCCGGCCAGGAGGAAGAATTCATCTTTGTCTTAGGTTATATTGAAAATGATCCGGAGGCCAAATTTGAAGTCGACGGTAGTTTGAACAAGAAACCGGCTGAGGAAATGATGGCCAGACTCGCGAACGGTCCTGCCGTCACGGCCGCTTTTAACGGCCTGAAAACCTACTGGGCAAAGATACTAAGTGCTTATCAAGTGGAAAGTGATGATCCGAAACTTAACCGGATGGTTAATATCTGGAATCCGTACCAGTGCATGACCACCTTTAACCTGTCCAGGAGCGCTTCCTATTTTGAGTCCGGGATCGGCCGCGGGATTGGTTTTCGCGATTCCAACCAGGACTTGTTGGGTTTTGTCAGTATGGTTCCGGAACGGGCGCGCCAGCGGATCTTGGATCTGGCTTCCACTCAATTCAGCGACGGTAGCGCTTATCACCAGTACCAACCCTTGACTAAGCAAGGAAACTCGGATATTGGCAGTGGTTTTAACGATGACCCTCTCTGGCTTTTATATTCGGTCTTGGCGTATATTAAAGAAACCGATGACTATAGTATTTTACAGGAAAAAGTCCCCTTTGTGGATGATCGGTCCGAACATATTACCCTTCATGATCACCTTCGCGCATCTTTACGCTTTACCTTGGAAAACCTTGGCCCCCATGGTTTACCCTTAATTGGCCGGGCCGACTGGAATGATTGTCTTAATCTTAATTGTTTTTCCGAAAACCCCGATGAGTCCTTTCAGACTTGCGTGAACAAAGACGGTAAGACCGCGGAATCTATTCTGATCGCGGCGATCTTCCTCTTTATCGCGCCGGAGTATGTCCGCCTTTGTTCCAAATTGAACCTGGAAGAAGAGGCCCGTCAGCTTAGGGCGGGTATTGAACAAATACAGAAAGCGGTTATGGACTACGGTTATGATGGCGAGTGGTTTTTGCGCGCTTATAACGACCGGGGAGAAAAGATTGGGAGCAAAGAGAATAAAGAAGGCCAAATCTTCATTGAACCCCAGGGCTTTTGTGTCATGGCCGGTTTAGGCCTTGAAGACGGGAAAGCCCGCCGCAGCTTGGATGCGGTGAAAAAGTTCCTCGCGACCGAACATGGGATTAAGCTGCTTTATCCGGCTTACACTTCATACCGGAAGGAATTGGGGGAAATCACTTCTTATCCGCCGGGGATGAAGGAAAATGCCGGGATCTTTTGTCATAACAACCCCTGGGTGATTATTGCCGAGACGACTTTGGGCCGGGCTGAGGAAGCCTTCAGTTATTATAAAAGGATCGCCCCGGCTTACCGGGAGGAAATAAGTGATGTTCACCGCTTGGAACCATATGTTTATGCCCAGATGATCGCCGGTGATGATTCCAAACGCCACGGGGAAGCCAAGAATTCTTGGTTAACGGGGACAGCGGCCTGGAATTACGTGGCCATCACCCAATATATCCTCGGTGTACGTCCTGATTTTGACGGCTTGATTATCGACCCTTGTCTGCCGGCAGAATTAAATACGGTCAAGATTACCAGGAACTTCCGGGGGGTCTGTTTCCAAATAACCATCGACAACCGGAAGACTGGCGAATTCACCTTGTCGGTGGAGGGGGGAGAAGTGCATGGGCGTACGGTTAGGCCGCTGCCCGGAGAAAATACGGTTAAGGTTCTGTGTCGGACTTAAACGATCTTGACACCGTTGTCTGGAATATGTATATTACTTTAGGTAGTACTCTTTAATAGTAAGGAAGAAATGTGATGACTACCTTATATGATGTGGCCAAACTGGCTGGTGTTTCGCCGAAGACGGTATCCCGGGTTCTCAATGAAAGCCACCTGGTGGCGGAGGAGACCCGCCAGCGGGTGTTGAATGCCATTGAAAAACTGGATTACCACCCGAATGCGATCGCAGCCAGTCTGAAAAGAAACCGCGCCAATAAAATTGGTTTTATTGTTCCTTATGGTTCCGACTTTGTTTTTCAGGATCCAAACATGATGGAACAGTTGCGTGGAACCCACGATTATGTGTCGGCGGTTGGTTTTGAATTGATTGTTTCCGCCCCTCTCCATAAAAAAGATGCGCTGCAGGAAGCCTTGCGGTTAACGAAAAATCGCAATGTGGATGGGGTAATTCTCTATCCTTCTTATGGGGTTGACCAAATCATCAAGGAATTCCAGGCGAAAAATTTGCGCTATGTAACATTGGGGATATGTTATGACCAACAGAAGAATAACTTTGTGGAAGTTGACCAAACCCCAGGGAGTTATCTGGCCACCAAATATCTGATCTCCCTTGGGCACCAGCGGATCGGTTTATTGAATAAACCCTATAGCTTTTTTATGGTTAACCGGGATGATTTGCTAAATGGTTATATCACAGCGTTAAAAGAAGGCGGGATTGAATATATACCCAGTTTGGTGCGGGAAGGAAATTTTACCTTTGAGGATGGTTACGAGAAGTTTAAGGAATTAATCGAAGAACACCCCGATCTTACCGCGGTGATCTGTGCCAGTGATCCGATGACCTACGGTACAATCCGGGCGATTGCGGATTTAGGGTTAAACAACAAGATTCATGTGGTGGCCGGGGATAATCTTCCGTTGACGCAGAAGCTCTTTCCCCAGCTTTCTTCGATCACTAACCCTTCCTACGAGCAAGGTAGGCAAGCGGGGAAGATGATTGTCACTATTATCAACGAAGGACGGGAACTCCCGGGCGTTACCTTAAATACGGAATTTGTCATCCGAAATATGCATCCGGTGGTAAAAAGGTAGTTTGGGTCATAAGAAGGTAGTTCGGGTTATAAGAGCTGAATAAAAAAGGTTTTGGGCAAAGAATTGAAGCCTGGCTTGAAGAGTCCGGGCTTTTTTTATGCCGGAAACATGAACCTTCTCCGCCGGGAAAAGGGAGCGGAAACCAGTTTCGGGAGAAATTTAAGCAGTGTTTTAACGCCTTGATAAAGGAGCCAACTGATGAGGAGTCCACAAAGGCCATAAATGGCGCCTTCCATGGTGGTGGGAAGGCCGGGGGTAAAATCCAGCCAGGTTTCCTGGACGATACTATAGTCGCATTCCCGGAGAAAGACCCACCATCGGGTATAGACGGATGCCTCTTTGAGCGCGGTTAGGGCTTTTTCCAAAGCGTTTATACGGTTCACCAGATCGTTGATCAGTTGTCCGGAGGAGACAAAAACTTCATGTCCGGAATTGACATGGGTGGCGATATACTCGTCTAGCGTCATCCCAAAATATTCGGCGGTCATTTCGAACCGGACAAGCATAAACTGGGCTTCGGCTAAATGGCCGCCTAAACGTTGGATATACTGACTGAAAAATTGGGGGAATTGGGCAAAACTAATCACACCAAATACGGCAATAATCCGATCCAGAAAACCACCGAGGAAGCGGAGGATTTTTTTGAAAAAAGTCCCCATCATCCTTTTCACCCCATCCAGGCGCGGAGATTCGTGGTCATAATCATCCAGCTTTGGACTGGTGTGCCAATTCTGAATTTAATATAGGAATTCTCCGGCGATCACGAAAATCCTTTAATGAAAAACAAAACGACGCTTTGCAGCGTCGTTTTTTCGGTTAGAAAGTTATTTTTTGCTGTGGAGAACGTGGGTTTGGGGGAAGGATCCGACTTTTCATAAACATAAACTACCGGCTTTGGGTGAAGTAACCCTTAGCCTAATTGGTTTTGTAGATCGGTCACCAATTGATCCAGTTGATTGAGTTGCTGGACCGCGTTTTGTTCCGCCCTTTCGAAGTGGGTCAAAATATTGGCGGCTTGGGCTTCAAGGTTGGCTATTGGAACCAGTGTTTAAAAGATTGGCGTTCCTGGCTTCTTGCGCGGCCAGTTGACGGGCGAGATTTACGTTGTTTTGCTCCGCTTGTTTTAGATTTTGGATAATGGTCCGTATGGTCTGAAAGGTTTGGTTCAGTTGATGATTGTGCATTTTTTTCACCTTCTCTTCTGCATCATTCCCCGTTCGCAGGGTTGATATTTGAGGTAAAGATTAAAACTAGTTCTCAAGGAGAGAACGGGGATCCGGCAGAAGATGGCCAAGGTGAAAAAGGGTGGCGAAAAAAGGGGTTGCTAAAAGCAACCCCTTTTGAGGAGGAAAGTAAAGAAACGACGAACGGGCGCGAACGGTTAACTAATTTTTGCGGGGATAATCTCAATCCAGTAGCCGTCTGGGTCTTCGATAAAATAGATGCCCATCGCCTTATTTTCATAGCAGATGCAGCCCATTTTTTGGTGAAGGGAATAAGCGGCCTCAAAATCATCAACAGCCATGGCCAGGTGAATTTCGTTATCACCCAGGTTATATGGTTCAGTCCGGTCCCGTAACCAGGTGAGTTCCAACTGATGGCCGGTTATCCCGTCAGTCAAAAAAACAAGGATAAAGCTGCCGTCGTCAGCTTGCTTTCTTCTTACTTCCTGTAAACCAAGGGCCTCTTCGTAAAAGGCTACACTTTTCTCCAGATCAAGCACGTTAAGGTTATTATGGGCGAACCGGAATTTCATGATTTGACCTCCTTTAAATATAATACTAATTTTTAAAGATGGAAGTAGTCTTTACCTGCTTCTCCGGAGGAGAGACGGGTTTTTCCTCCGGGCCTAGATGTTCATCGGCATGAACTAGGGTTTCCAAGATTGAAGCCATCTGATCTAAGGTTTTACTTTGCTTGACAATTCGCTCCACGTTTTTCGTCTGGTTTTGGGTGGTAGCCGAGATCTCTTCCGTGCCGGCCGAAGCTTCTTCGGCAAGGGCGGCTAAGTTATTAGCCCCGGCCATAATGGCATTATTCATTTGTGCTAATTTCTCCATTGCGCGATAGATTCCCTTGATCTGTTCTGAATTTTGGCGGATTTTCCTCATCATGCTGGTAATTTCGGATGAGACTGTATTGGTGGTTTCCGAATTGCTTTCTACAATCGATAAACTAAGGTTGATAGCGTTAAAAACGTTTTCCAAATCGAGCAAAGTTGTGCCGATGATCTTCTTGATCTCCTCCGTTCCGCCCACCGACTGTTCGGACAGTTTGCTGATTTCCGTAGCGACTACGGCAAAACCCCGGCCTAAATCACCGGCGCGGGCTGCCTCAATGTTGGCGTTTAAGGAAAGAAGAGTGGTTTTTTCGGCGATCTCATTCATGAAGGTAAGGATATCCTCAATTTTTAAGGAACTTTCCTTCAACCGCTCGGTGGCTTTTGCAACTTCACTGATTTGGGTAGCAACCTGTTTCATCTCGTCAATCGAGGAATACATGAGGGTGGACCCCCGTTGAAAGACCTCTTCCGTATCGCCGAAATCGGCGGCTAAATCAGCCGACATCTTTTTAATATTTTCAGTGATGAAGTTAATCTCCTGCACGTGTGCGGAGACCTTGGTTACTTCTCCCGTTTCCACATCAACCATTTGGGCCATTTGCTTCATCGCGGTGACGGTATCCTGGAAGGCGGTCATCAGTTCGTTGGTTTCTTTTACCAGCTCGTTACTGGTGTTACGAAGATGGGTTGCGGTGACCACCATTTGGGAATGGATTTGGTTTAAATTCTGGTTTAATCTTTGCTCGGCATCTTCCCGTTGTATACCTAATAATTCCTGGGCTTTGATGGCGATTGTATAAATGGCGACGGTATAAAGGAGGTAAATAAAACCGGCATAGATATACATCGCCGGTTGATGAAGGGCAAAAATCTGGTCCGGGAAAAAAAGCATCATAATACCGTGGCATAAGACGGTACCGGCCGCGGCTACGATAATGACACTGGGAGTCAGGAAAATTAAACTAAAGGCAAGGATGGAAAAGAAATAAAAGGGTACGGAGCGGTTTCCTTCCCCCATCGTTATTGTCATTAAAAAACCGAAGAGAATTAAGATGAGGGTAGTCGTATATTTGGTGTACTTACTGGTTCGTGCATTTTTGGCGAAAAGAAGAAGAAAGATACTCAGGAAACAACTGCCAAGCGCTAAGATAATCCGCCATCGCCAAGGAACGTTCTTGAGGGCAAAAAAAACAGGAATGGCACTTACCCCGAAGAAACCGAGGATTTTGGTGCAAACCTTATTGGCCCATTCTTCATGCTCCAATAATATATCTAAAGGTTTCAATTCTTTGCCTACCTCCGCAATCAGAAATTGATCTCTAGTGATATCGGCTTATGCTGGAAAGAGCTTTAGAGTAAATATTACCATCGTTAAAAATAGCGGAAAAGGTTATAAGGTATTACAAAATAGAAAAAATTAGGGGTAATAGTGGGGTTTGGCTTATTTGGCGTAAAAGATCTTAACTTTACTGGTGTATCCTGGCGGACGGAGGCGGGGGTGGACGGAAGCCGGCGTGGGCGACGACTAAAAAAATTAGGAGGCCATTGGATGATGGCCTCCTTTCTTTTACGCTTCCTCTTGAACCGTGTTATCTTCCTCATCATAGGGGAGATTGAATTGTTCGGCGATAATATCAAGGCAATCGGCAATGACAGCGCAGATACAACCGCAGTCGACAAAGATGAATTTTCGATCGAGGGTAGCCACGAGCACATTATCGATGACGGCGACGACCTTGACCCATTCCCGGTCACCGGATTCGAGGATGAGAAGGACCTTTTCCCCTTTTAGTCTCCTTAACACATCACAGAGGTTTTCCAAACGAGGCCAACTAATGGTCGTTACCCCCTTTCTGTCTTTGTAAATATTCTATGATGACCTTAAGGAGCAGTGCCGGTTCAAAGAGAATAAGTTTTACTTATTAATTTATAATATAAATCAATGATCTCCGGCGAGGGAGAGAGGCCCAATTCCTCCCGGAACAGGGCGGTTAAGGTTTTAAATTGCTTGTGGACGGCTTTCAGATCGCCGAGACCGGCATAGGCCTTCATTAATAAAGCATGGATCTCTTCGGAGAAGTCGGAAAGATCCAGTAAAGGACGGAGGTGAAAGATGGCTTGGGAGTGGTTCCTTTTTTCCAGGTAATAACGGCCTAGTTTAATCTGGGCGTCTATATAAAGGTGTCGCAACCGTTCCTGGAGCGGGAGGAGCCAAGGGTAATCCAGTTCGGTCAGATAATTACCCCGGTATAAGGCGGTGGCTTGTTCAAGAAAGAGAATGGTTTCCTCCAGAGTCCGGTCCGGGCGGGAAGCAGTTTGGATCAACTTTTCAAATTCAGCTTGGTCGGTTTGGTAACAACCGGGATCAAGCTGATAGCGGCCGCCTTTGTAGGTGACGATTTTTTCCGGAAGATTGAGGGCTTGCCGTAGACGATAGAGGGTGGTATGGAAGAGGGCATCCAGGTCTTCCCCTTGGGCCTCCGGCCATAAATCATCGATAATCTTCTCCTTGCTAATCGCCTCGCCATGATGGGCCAGATAGACCAGCAGGTGTTTGGCCTTTCTGGTCCGCCATTTGGTATCGGAAATCTCTGTTCCGTTGACAAACACGTGAAGGGCGCCTAAGGTCTGAAGCTTTATATGGCAGTCTTCTTTAAGTGCTTGGTTCCGGCCCAAAGGTTGGGGGAGTTTTGCTAAAAATCGGGAAGCTACCTTTCGCACATCGCCCTCACTATCCTGGGCGAGAAGGAATAATCCTTTTTTTCCTTGCTCATCGCGGAGTTCGGCTAAAGGAGCGCAGACTCGTTTTCTCACTTCCGGATCAGGGTGCTTAAGTAAGGGGGTGAGAATGGAATGGGCGCGGGCGCCCGAACGGAGAATAATCCGTTGTACAAAGGATAATTCAATATTATGTTCGATTCCGGCGCGGAGGATCGGGGCGAAGACTTCAAAACAGGTGAGGAAATTTTGAACGTAGTTGATCCGGGCCGATAAGGTTAAGGCCTTTTTGGCATAGAATTGAAATTTGCTTTGGTCGCCCTCGGCAAAATAAAGGGCGGCTAAAGCTTGGAAGGCATAGGCGAGAGCCTTGGTAAAACCCTGTTTTTCCAGGGCGGTGACGGCTTCCAACAAGATCCGTTCGCCTTCTTTGGTCTCCCCGGCTTGGTAGAGAATTAACCCGCCAACGGTCTGACAAGAACTGTAACATAAAGAGTCCTTGATCTCATGGAAAGCCAAAGCCCGTTCGATATTGGCTTTTGCCTCAACCATCTTCCCTTGTAACCATAGGCAACGCGCGTAAAAGGCAAAGCTTAAGGCCAGATAGGTCCGTTCGCCGTTTATCTCCTGCAATAGAGAGATGGCCTTTTGGTAATTGGCTTCGGCCTCTTGGTAATAGCCAAGATTGGTTTGGACCTCTGCCAAGTGGGTATAGGCGGAGGGCAATGTATCGACCATGCCCAGCTTTTCTTTGCAGGTGACATTTTGTTTTGCAAGCTCAAGTGCCTTTTGGAGCTCGCCCCAGTCTTCATAAATCATCGACATATGATCTTGGGTATGGTAGCCGGGTAAAAAACCCTCGGGGGAGGAGTCCATGCCCTTTTTAAAATAATACATAGCTTTAATGTAATTACCTTTTAGGTAATGGACGTTACCCAGTCCTTCCAGGATATAAGGTAACAGATAATGATTGCTCCGGCTTTTCGCCTTATCCAGGGCGGAAGTCAAAAGTTCCTCCGCCTCCGTCAGGCTTCCCGTTAAGTAAAGACTGACCGCTTTTTCCATCAGCAGATCCAAACGTTGGTCATGATCTTGGGCCGGCAGGAAGGGCGCGCATTCCGTTAAAAGTTTCAGGCTTTGAAAGAACATCCCCCGGCAACGCAAGACACGGGCCTGCAGAATTTTGGACTGGGTTAATCCTGATTTTTCTCCCATGGCCATAAATAAATCAGCGGCTTTCCGGGCTAATTTTTCGGCTGTTTCAATGTAGCCCCGGAAAATCTCAATTTCCGCCCGGTAAAGGAGGAGCCAAGGATTGGCTTCGACCAAATCCGGGGGAAGCGATTGGATCCAATTCAGGACCGTCTGCCAACGTCCATTATTTAAAGCAGCGCGTCCGGCCTTTACGACCATTGCGGCCATTTCCGCTTTTGCTCCGGCAGCCATAAAATAACGGAGGGCTTGTTCCCATTCTCCTTGCGAGCGTAATAAAAGGGCGGCTTGATAAGTAAAACGGGAACAATCCTCCCCTAGTTGCAGTTGGAGAAACTCACGAAAAAGTTGATGGTAACGGTAGATATTTTTTTCTGCGGACAACTGAGTAATAAACAATTGCTCCTTCATCAACCCGGAAAGGATCAGTTGCGCATCGGCGCGGCCGGTCAGTTGGGCGCATAATTCGGGTGTAAGAACTTCCAAAACAGAGGTGGTGAGGAGAAATTCCCTGGTCTCGTCCGGAAGTTGGGCCAATACTTCGGTGGCTAAATAATCAAAGAGGACTTGCTTTTCCGTACTGAAAGAACGTAGTGAAGCATGGGCTTCGATGGCGAGCCTTAAAGCGACCGGCCAACCTTCGGTGATTATATGCAAACGTTCAATTTGTGTAGGGTCGGCGGGGTTTTTTTTCAACTGTTTAATGTAGGCCGCAATTTCTTGGCGGTCAAAACGTAAATCATCCGCGCTCAGGAGGAGTATTTCCTTGCTGGCCAATAATTTGGCGGGGATAAAGGGGAGGGGCGTCCGGCTGGTCAGCAAAAGGTGGATGTTAGATGGCAAATAATGGAATAATTCTCGCATAAAATGGATAATCACCGGGTTGGAGATGGCGTGGAAATCATCGAAGGCAATCGTTATTCCGTCGGTTTTTAAAGCCAGATGATTAATGAACATCGCAGTAAGCAAGCGGATCTTGGCTTTTAGCTCTCCTGCTCCATTAATGGAAAAGAGGCCCGTATCCAACCCCGGGGTTACTCGCTGTAATGCCGCCTTCAAGTATTGAAAAAAAATGATGGGGTCATTATCTTCGGGATCCACATGATACCAGACGACCGGCTTTCCTATTTTGGCGGCCAACTGCGACATATAAACGGTTTTACCATACCCGGCAGGGGCGATAAAGACAATGGCTTTTATGTAATCAAATCCGGCCGCGAGTTCATGGAGGCGAACCCGTTCAATCAATCCCGGCTGCGTCTTTGGGGGTAATATTTTCGTGATAAATTCTTCCGCCATTCCTACCACCCGCCTTGTTAGAGCAAATCCGATGCTGTTGGGTATTGCTGATGATCTTTTATTCGCTAACTGCTGTCTATAAACCTTTATTTATAAAAGAGAACACCATCTTTCCAGGGAAAACATAGACTATTTTAGGAAAGGGGAGGAATGGGATGTCCTCTTTTGGAGACAACTACTACGGGCGGCCGGAATTCCAAACCCATGTCCATGAGGTTTTAGGCAGTACCCGCCTTGCCGAACGGAAAGAAGATCCTCATGATCACCGTTTTGCGACTATATCCGGGGAGGCTATTTTCATCGGTGAAGGCGATCATGTGCACGATGTAAAATTCCGCACCGATTTCTTTACCGAGCATTACCATGAATTTTTCGGCCGGACTTCGGGGGCGATTCCCGTCGGTGACCGTCATGTCCATTTTTTACAGGCTGTTACCACCTTCGACGATGGCCACCGGCATGAATTCCGGGTCGCGACTCTCATTGAAGATCCAACCGGAAATTAAATTCCTTCGGATAAGAGTAAAATAAAATTGCTCTACGCGTCATGGACAAAAGAGCATCTGGAGCCGAAGCGGTTCCGGATGCTTTTTTGTAATATTTAACCGGTCCGCCAGTAATGTATAGGCTGGGGGGCCCGGAACTGTTCGGATGATAACCGGTTCCGGAAGGATTAAGGTTAACCATCCGGTCCCGTAGGATGGGCCAGTGATAAAGATGGGTTTAAGGGAATAATTACGACTGACGGCAGGTAATATCCGTCCGGAAGCGAATAGATCAATTTTGAATTGAACTGTGGCAAGATTAAGGCTTGACGGCAAAAAATAAGGAGAATGAAAGGGGGCGCATCATCATACGTTACGGTTATTTTGATGACCAAAAACGGGAGTATGTTATTTTAAATCCGGTGACACCGATGTCATGGGTTAATTATTTGGGCACAGCCGAGTATTGTGGGATTATTTCCAATAACGCCGCCGGTTATGCCTTTTACCGGTCGGCGAAGACCGGGCGTCTGCTTCGTTTTCGCTTTAACAGTATTCCGATGGATCGCCCGGGGCGGTATGTTTACATCAGAGATAACGCCGATGGGGATTATTGGTCGGCTTCATGGCAACCGGTGGGTAAGCCCTTGTCCGCTTATAAGAGCGTCTGCCGCCACGGTCTGGGCTATACTGTTTTTAATAGTGAATACAAAGGGATAACCACCAATTTCCGGGTTTTTGTCCCGATTGACCGGCCTATCGAACTCTGGGAAGTGGAGGTGGTTAATAACAGTCAGGAAGAAAGGGATCTTTCGCTCTTTACCTATGCCGAATGGTGTTTCTGGCTGATGGACCAGGATTTATCCAACTTCCAATATATCCTTTACACTTGCCGGATGGGGTACCTGGAAGAAGGAATCATCGATTATTCGATCCGCCTGTGGCCGAACCGTCGGCCCCAGGGCTTTATGGCTTCGGTATTGCCGGTGGAAAGTTTTGATACGGACCGGGAGGCTTTTATCGGCCTTTACCGGCACGAAGGTAATCCGGAAGCGGTGGAAAAAGGAATTTGCGCTAATAGCTTGGCCCAAGGGGGAAATCCGTGTGCAGCTTTGCAAAACCGCTTGACCTTAAAACCCGGGGAAAAGAAATATGCCTTATATATCCTGGGTATTGGCGATGCGGCCACCTACGGGGTGGAATGTAAGCGCCTCTATGCCCGGCGGGAACAGGTCGAAGCGGAATTTAACAAACTACAGGCTTACTGGGAACAGCGTTTAGGGCAGTTTACCTGTGTAACACCTTCCAAAGAGCTTAACACGATGTTAAACATGTGGAACCAGTACCAATGCCATACCACTTTTAATTGGTCCCGTTCAGCCTCTTTTAATGAAGCCGGCGGACGGGATGGCCTTGGTTACCGGGATACCAACCAGGATACTTTAGGTGTGGTCCACGCCATTCCCGATCTGGTGCGCGCAAAATTGATCGATCTTCTGAAGGGGCAGCTTTCCTCCGGAGCGGCGATGCATAGTGTCCAACCGTTAACTTGGGAACAAGGAGAACATAATCGACCACCGGAAAGCCAAATTTTCTCCGATGACCACCTCTGGCTTCTCCTTTCCGTCCCGGCTTACCTGAAGGAAACGGGGGATTTTACTTTCCTGGATCTGATGGTCCCTTACGCCGATCAAGGGACGGCCAGCGTCTATGATCATCTGAAACAAGCATTAGAGTTTTCTTGGGGGAAAAGGGGTCCCCATGGTTTATTGCTAGGTTTAGCAGCGGACTGGAATGACTGTTTGAATCTGAAAGGTAAAGGAGAGAGCCTCTGGAGTACTTTCTTGTATTGTGTGGCCTTGGATGAATTTACTGCGCTTGCCACCTACGTAGGGAAGACCGCCGATGCCAACCATTACCGGAGCTACCGGCAGGCGATCCAAGAAAAAATTCATCAGTACGCTTGGGACGGCCGGTGGTTCCTCCGCGGTTATCTCGATAGCGGTAAGAAACTGGGGGGGCAGGAAAGCGAGCAGACGAAGATCTTTTTAAACAGCCAGACGTGGGCGGTGATCGCCCGGGTGGCGGAGGAAGACCGGTTGCGGCAAGCAATGGATAGCGTGCATGAGCTTTTGGCGACCGAACACGGGATCGTGAAAAACTACCCGGCTTACCGGGAGCATATCCTGGAAGTCGGGGCGATTACCGATTTTCCACCCGGACTAAAGGAGAACGCCGCGATTTTTTGTCATACCAATACTTGGGCGGTGATTGCCGAGGCGATGCTTGGCCGGGGGGACCGGGCTTTTGCCTACTACCTTTCCTTCTTGCCGGCGGCCAAAAATGACCAGGCCGAGGTATATACCATGGAACCCTATGTTTATTGCCAGTTTATTACCGGGAAAGAACATCCATATTATTTTGGGCGGGCCCGTAATTCCTGGCTGACCGGGACCGCGGCCTGGAGTTTTGTGGCGGTTAGCCAGTACATATTAGGGATCCGTCCGGCTTATGACGGTTTGCGGATCGACCCGGTCATTCCCCGGGATTGGGCGGGGTTTGAAGTGAAACGCCGCTTCCGTGGGAAAAACTTTACGATCAAAGTAGTCAATCCGCACCGGGTCTGCCGTGGGGTGGCGGAATTGAAACTCAACGGGGAAGTGCTTCCCGGTAACCTGATTCCCCTTGGGCGCATGCAGGAGGAAAACCTGGTCGAAGTGGTGCTGGGGGAAGAAAAGAATAGCTAGTTGCGGAAAAAAAGACCGGCCGTTAATCTGGCCGGTCAAAATTTTGGGTATTATTGATCTGTTCAGCGCCTTCGGGACGATATCCCTTTTGCCGCCGTTTCTGCCAGATCCAGTGCGCCAAGCCAGTAACCTTTTGGAGTTTGCTCAATGTCGCCGGGGTTGACTATGAAGGCCCTTTTCGGGAACGGACTTTAGGGCACTGGGGGGTAAAAATGAAACATAAATAAAGGGTTTTCGTCTAAAATTATAGAAGATTAATAAATTGTTGGTAGGGTCTCGGGGGGTGAAGCGATGAATTGGCTTATGCTTCTGATGAGCACTATGATCATGGCAATGTTGATCTTTGCCTTGGTGATGCGCTATTTTATCCATCTGGAAAGGATGGCCCTGATCAAACAGGGTATTATCCCTCCGGCTTTGATCAACCCCATTCTAAGACGGGGGTCTTTTGGCTTATTGCTGGCCGGATTAATTACCACTTTTAGCGGTGGTGGTTTGCTGGCCGGTCTTTTTTATGGGTTGGGAACGGGTTTTTGGTTAATTGGAGGCTTCGTTCCCATTGGCGTTGGGCTGGCTTTGATCTGCGGATATTTGCTTGGTGGTAGTCAGGGACAGGAAAAGCAAGACCAGCCAGGAGGGGAAGAGGTTGGCGCCGAGCCGATCCACCGGCCGGAATTGATTCCTGTTCAACCTGGAGACAAAAAATAGAGCCGTTCTTCACGAAAACGGCTCTTCTTTCATTTGTTTAAGATCTTGGGACCGGCTTCTTTATTTTTGAATCACCTGGTCGCCGGTGGCGATTTCCAGACCGCTTCCTAATTTTTGCACAATAGAGCAAGTGGCGGTCCGCTCTTTTACTTCCGTAACTTTAAGTTCGGCCACTGTTTCGGTGATGGCGTCGATGACCTCTCCGGTGGTCGGGTCTTTTATTTCCTGGATTAATTTATGAACGACAAAGACCATTCCATTTTGGACGCCATGGTTGGCGCCGATGTTAATAATGACTCTGTTGGCATCGGCGTAGGCGACTAAACCGGTTAAACCTTTGATGGGAGCCGGCTGGTAACTCTCGACTTTTTTCGCCAGGGCTTTTACTACCTGGTCAACTGCTTCCCGGAGGGCTTTCCCCAGATTCGTGGCGCGAAACTCTTCGCTACCGAAATCAAGGGTGTTCCAATCATATTCGATGGAGATGTTGGGTTGCTTCTTCTCACCTTCGCCCTTGGCGGCAACGATAATCTCCGCTGTCGTGGTGTCGACTAAACGGGCGTCAATCACCACGCGGGAAGTGGTGGTTTGGAGGCCAAGGCCTTTCCCGCCCAGCGAGAGCGAACCGCCGGAAGTTTTATTCGAAAATTCGGTTACGCGTCCCATCAGTAAAAACTGGACACCAAGGATCTTTCCGATCCGGGCGGCGCTACCGGCGTCGACCAGTCCCGAAGCGCCAAAATTTTGTTCATCCAAGATTTTTTGGATCTGTTCCCGTTCCATGACACGGAATTTCCGGGGTTTCAAATCTAGCAAGGCAGTGACAAATTCATCGGCGACCCCCGTTCCGACATCATAATCGCCCCACCAGACTTCATCAATGGAACCGTCGTCAAAGGGCAAGACCGCGATGGAGTAGAGATCCTGGGCCCAAACCGGGCTTCCCAGCATAAGTAGGAAAAAAACGGTTAAGAAAAGTAAAGTAATTTTCTTCAAGGTAATTTCTCTCCTTTCATATAAGTAGGTTGCTTAATTTTTCTCCCGATAGATTTGGATAATCTTATTTACTCCTCTTCCTTTGCAACCTCCTGCTGTAAAGTCAGGATAATGGTGGTCTCTTCCTGATCCGGTTTGGTGATGGTAATTGAACAGGAGCGGTCTTTTTTCTCCCCATGGATAATGGTAAGTTCCCCAAAGTGACTGGTCTTATGCGTCCAGCCCTGCTTGGTCAGTTCGCGCTCGTAAAAAGCGATAATGGTGTCCGGCTTTTCTTTGGTGGAAAAAGTGGCCGTTGAATTTTCTCCGTTACCGTCCCCGAAATAACTTTGGATTTCCGCTTTGGGATAAAGCGGAACATCCCGGGGGTATCCCTTGGGCAGTTGATTTCCGATGGTCACCCCCCCAACTTTGAAGGAAGAACCATCACGGGTGACTTCTACCTTTTCGCCTGTGATGGAACTGAGGATTTTTCCGGCGACGCGTTCACCGAAATCGGGCCGGTTCCGTGTAAAGACCGACCGTCCGAAGAGAGAGGGTTGGTAGCCGCCGGTTAACCGTAAGACTAGTCCGAACAGGATAAGTCCAGCCAGGACAGTAAGGCCAATCCGCTTTTCCTTCTGGCCCAAATTTAAGGTTAAGCTTTTACTTTCACGGGCCTCAACTTCTTGGTAAGCCAGGGCGATGCCGATGAAGGCGATGGGAGCGGTGAAGATGACCGGAAAGAAAAAGAGAAAGGCGCCCAAGCTTCCTAACCAGATAATCACCAGGCTATAGAGGTACAAGGTTTGCGGCGCGGTTAAACATACTCCCAGACTGCGCTTGACGGCGTCCAGCGCCGGCAATTTTTGCTCAAGGGCAAAGGTGACGGCCAGTCCGGTAATGAAGGCGAGGGCTGGGGTAATGATAAAATGCAAAAGCCAGCCGATGACGGGAATCCCACTGATCACCCAGATTAAAAGGTAGACGAGACCGGCTAATAAAACGATAAGCAAAGTCGGTAAGAAGCCTGCGAAATGCAGAAAGATTTCTTTATAGTCAGCCTGTTTTTCCTGGCAGAGTTTTAGACAGAGGATGATTAATCCCCCGCCAAGGGGTCCGGCTAAAATGCCAAGGCTGAGTCCGGAAAGGAGAAGGGTCAGAAAGGTAGCGATCAGGAGGAGAAGGAAATGTTTACGGTAGAGCTCAAAAATACGTTTCAGGTTGGTGAGGATGTCCATCAAAACCACCTCCAAAACGGTTTATTATATTAGAATGATTATATCAGAGGATTCTAAACAGATTCTGAACATAAAGCTAGAAGCGGGCGGGGTGGGGTAAAAAAGAAGAAGGCCCCGGATGGAGCCTTCTTCCTTCTTCTGTTCGGCGCTTACCTACAGGCTGAGCTTGGTGGAATACAGAGAACCTGGCCTGGATTGATCTGATTCGGGTTCGGGATCTGTGGGTTAAACCGGATAAGGCAATTTAAAGGAATGCCGAAGCGGTTGGCGATGTTGAACATGGTATCGCCGGCCCGAACCGTATAGAGGATTCCCCCCGGTGGACATTGGGGCTGGGGTGGCTGTTGCACGAAGCAGGCGGAGGCCGGTGGAACACAGAGGACCTGGCCCGGGAAGATTAGGTTCGGATTCGGGATCTGTGGGTTAAACCGGATTAGGCAATCTAAAGGAATGCCAAAGCGGTTGGCGATGTTGAACATGGTGTCGCCGGCCCGGACCGTATAGAGGATCCCCCCTGGAGGACAAGGCACCGGTGTGGGCACACAAGCGCTGGCCGGTGGGATACACAGGACTTGGCCGGGGAAGATTTGGTCGCCGACCACTTGCGGATTGAAGCGGCGTAAGCAATCTAAAGGAATACCGAACCGGTTGGCGATGCTGAACAAAGTATCACCGGCACGCACAGTATATAGGATTCCTCCCGGCGGGCAAGTCGGTGACGGGACGCAAGCGCTGGCCGGTGGGATACACAGGACTTGGCCGGGGAAGATTTGGTCGCCGACCACTTGCGGATTGAAGCGGCGCAAGCAATCTAAAGGAATACCGAACTGGTTGGCGATACTGAACAAGGAATCACCGGCTCGTACGGTATAGAAGGTTCCTCCCGGCGGGCAAGTTGGCGTCGGGACACAAGCGGAGGCCGGCGGGATACAGATCACTTGACCTGGAGTAATTACATTCGGGTTGGTAATCTGAGGATTGAATTGAAGGATGCAATTGACGGTCACGCCGAACCGGTTGGCGATTTCGGATAAGGTATCACCGGCGCGCACGGTATATAAGATTCCTCCCGGCGGGCAAGTCGGTGTCGGGACACAAGCGCTGGCCGGAGGGATACACAAGATCTGACCGGGAAAGATTTGGTCGCCGACTACTTGCGGGTTGAAGCGGCGTAAGCATTCCACAGAAATCCCGAACCGGTTGGCAATACTGAAAAGGGTATCTCCGGAACGCACCGTATATAGAATACCCCCAGGCGGACAAGTGGGTTGCGTAATTTCAGGGGCTTGGGCTGTTTCAACAATATTTTCACCCTTTTCGGACATTTGGGCACCTCCTCATGGACTGAGTAACTTATAAATCCTGATATTAAGGTATTCATTGTCCTGACTGGAGGCACCGAGATTTCAGCATAAAACTATATTCCTTATGAATAATGCTTAACCGTCCCGGTTGAACAGGTGGTTTTGAAATAAAAAAACTGCCCCCTCCGGGAGGCAGTTCTCCATTTGCCGGCGGTTGGATTTATGGTTAGATTAACCGGAAATTCAAACCAATTTTCGCCCACGAGTTTCTTTCGGCGGCGGAGGATAATATAAAGTGATTAAATTCAAAGTTTACAGTGGTATCGCCATGGGGATGCCACTCGTATCCGATGGTTAACGGGAGATTATTCTTACCATCCGCTTCATCCCTTAACTTGGCGTCAATTGGACTTAAGCGGTTAATTCCGAGCCAAAAGTTGCCTTTTCGGATGAGCCCGCCCAGATCAGCGGTAATGCCCTGCGGCTGAAACTTAATGCCCAGTTTAAGCTCGAAATAGTATTTATTATCCCTGCCTATGGTGCGGGAAGGGTAGGCTCCCAGGTAATAGGTGTAAGACCGTTCTTTAGTGATTAGGTTGTTGACCAGGACAGCGTCGAAGCGATATGTATCTTTCTCCAGGGTGACCTGCCAAGGTGTTATTTTATGGGTCGAAATATTACTTGCGACATGATCGCACCAGTTATAGATCAATCCGAGTTTAGCATCGTCAGTAAAATAATAATTGAAATTAACTTGATGGTATCTTTTAAAAGTTTCAGTGTTAAAAATGTTTATCCCCCGGTTGAAAAAATCAAGTTCAAAATCGACCGAAAAGGCACTGGCCATGACAGCCTGTCCGCCCAATAAAATAAGCATTACCAAGAGAAATAAGGTTAAGACTGTTTTTTTCATTACAATCCTCCTTTTGTGCAAAAAAAATGAGTGTAACCCGTACGCATAGATTAGGAAATTCACATACTAGACAATAAAATTTAAATAGTCGGCACAAATATAAGTATATCGCGATTTTGGAAATTACGTCAAGAGGAGGACAAACGGGGTTGATCCAAAATCTGATTTTAGGAGGTGTTCTTGTTGGGTCAAATCAAAGCCGTTCTTTTTGATTATGGTGGCGTGCTCTCGACGAAACAGGTTCCGGAAGAAATCGAAGCGATGTTGGGACTTCTGCAGGTGGATGAAGAAGAGTTTCAGCATTGGTATTACTATTACCGGCCATTTTATGACCGGGGGAGCACGGGTGAGGAATATTGGCAAAAGGTCTTGGCCGCCTGCGGAGTAGAGTATAACCGGGAATTGGTTACCCGGCTGATGGAGCATGATCTCAAGAGCTGGACACAGGTAAACCCAGATATGCTTGGATGGGCGGCGGAACTGAAAGCCGGAGGCTACCGGCTGGGAATCATCTCCAACATGGTGCAGGAAATATTGGCTTATATGCAGTCCAACTTTACGTGGTTGCAAGGAGACCTCTTTACCAGCCAAGTTTATTCTTGCCTTTTGGGGGTCGCCAAACCTGATCCCCGGATTTACCAGATTAGCCTTGAAGAAATGGGACTTTCCGCGGGGGAATGCTTGTTCATTGATGATACGGAAGTAAACGTTAAAGCTGCCCAAAAGTTGGGGTTTTCTGTTTACCATTACCGGGAACCCGCGGATCTGGTCGTGCTTAAGCAAAGCATATGATCGATCTTCTTTTGCTTGCTTTCATCAGCCGGGGCCAAACGGTGTCAAGGATATACCCTTTGACCCCGGTAGCAATGCTAACGGCGAGGGATGAAAAAGACCGGGACAAGCCCGGCCTTTGACGCGAGGATCTTTTTCCTGTATTTCTCCCCTCCTCAAGTGAGTTAACGATTGGGGATGCAGACCTGTTGTCCGATCTGTAATTGATTGGGGTTAATACCTGGGTTGGCGGCGGTAATGGCGGCGACCGTCGTACCGAACCGTTGGGCTAGACTAAAGAGGGTATCCCCCGATTGAATAATGTAAATAAAGCCGGAACAGGTTCCTGGTGTCGGTGTTGGCGCCGGCGCTGGAATACAAATCTGTTGCCCAACTTGTAAGTTATTGGGGGTAACTCCGGGGTTGGCGGCGGTTAAGGCTTGTAAGGTTACGCCAAAACGAGAAGCTAAGCTAAAGAAGGTATCTCCCGCCCGGATGGTATAGAGAAAACCGCCGGGGCAAGGTCCAGGGCCCGGTGCCGGAGCCGGAACACAAATTTGTTGTCCAATTTGCAGACGGTTAGGATCAACGCCCGGGTTAGCCGCTTGCAGGGCAGCCACCGTGGTTCCGAAGCGCCGCGCAATACTGAAGTAGGTATCACCGGCGCGGACCGCGTAAAGGAAACCACCGGGACAGGAGCCTGGGCCCGGAGCGACCGGTATGCAGATCATCCGTCCGACCTGTAAAGAATTGGGGTCCAGTCCGGGGTTGGCGTTGAGAATGGCTTGCACAGTGGTATTAAACCGTCTGGCCAGGGCAAAAAGGGTGTCACCGGAGACGATGGTATATACGGTGCCGCCAGGACAGGAAATCTGACTAATGGTCATATTCGGTTCGTTCATGGCCATCTCTGATTCCTCCATTAGTAATATACTACAAATTATGCGGAAGCCGGATAAAAGGTAAGTGGTTAAAGTAATGAGTTATTGGGCTTAAGGTCTAAATCAAAGTACTATACGGCCGGTGGGGGACGTTTTTTTCCGAAGGGAAACTGGATATAATGAAAGAGTAATTCTACCGGTTTTCACCCCTTTGGTCAATCTTGCCGGCAACCGGAGGAAAAAGTGCTTCCGTTGGCTGGACCTGAGCGGAGGGAAAGGAGGAGACATCATCCACGCCGACCTTTTTGATGAAAACTTCTTTTATGAAGGCGATGATCTCGGCGCGGCTTATACCCCCC
This sequence comes from Bacillota bacterium, assembly GCA_012735135.1. Taxonomy (GTDB): domain Bacteria; phylum Bacillota; class UBA4882; order UBA10575; family UBA10575; genus Capillibacterium. Next base: position 41,315 of record JAAYHY010000003.1, read on the forward strand.
GGCAGACCATCTTTACCGTGTGGGCGCCGACCGCCCGGGAGGTTTGTTTATATACTTACCGCCAAGGAAGAGGCGGAGAAAAGACCGTCTATCCCATGACCAGGGAAACGGGGGGCATCTGGAGGCAAGTAGTGGCCGGCGATTGCCATGGCCTCTACTATACTTATGGGGTCACCCATGATGACCGGGTCTTTGAAGTGGTCGATCCCTATGCCCGGGCGGCGGGGGTCAACGGGGACCGGGGGATGGTGGTGGATCTGGCCCGGACCAATCCGGAAGGTTGGGCGGAGGTTAAACGGCCGGTGCTGGCCGCGCCGGTCGATGCGATCATCTATGAATTACATGTCCGTGACTTTTCCATCCACCCCCAGTCGGGGATGGCGCATAAGGGTAAATTCCTGGCCTTTACCGAAGAGGGTACCCGGGGACCACAGGGGATTAAGACCGGTCTTGACCATTTGGTCGATCTGGGGGTGACCCACCTGCATCTCCTCCCGGTTTTCGACTTTGCCTCGGTCGACGAGGGAGAAGGGAATGCCCCCCAGTATAACTGGGGTTATGATCCAAAAAACTATAATCTGCCGGAAGGGTCCTACGCCACCGACCCTTTCCAGGGTGAAGTCCGCATCCGGGAACTGAAAGCAGCGATTAAAGCCCTGCATGAAAAGGGGATCGGCGTGATCATGGATGTGGTCTATAACCATACCTTTAATTCCTGGGATTCGGCGTTGAACCGCCTGGTTCCCGGCTACTATTACCGGCTGAATCCGGACCGCAGTTTTGCCAATGGTTCGGGTTGTGGCAATGAGCTTGCCACCGAACGGCCGATGGTCCGGAAACTAATCATTGATTCGGTTGTCTACTGGGCCACCGAGTACCGGGTGGACGGGTTCCGTTTTGACCTGATGGGCCTCCTGGATCTGGAGACGATGCGGCGGATCCGGGCGGCTTTGGACCGGATCTGCCCGGGACTTTTGCTCTACGGGGAAGGCTGGACGGGTGGCCCGTCCCCGCTGCCGGGAGACCAAGCGGCCTTGAAGGGTAATGCCCGTTCTCTGCCGGGGATTGCTTTTTTTAACGATTCGGCGCGGGACGGCATCAAGGGGCATGTTTTTAACCAGGCGGAAGCGGGCTTTGTCAATGGGAAGGCCGGGATGGAGGAGAGCGTTAAATTCGGAATTGTGGCAGCCACTTACCATCCGGGGCTTTGCTACGAACGGGTGAACTACGACCATGCGCCCTGGGCCGGGGAACCGGGCCAGGCCGTGAATTACTGTGAAGCCCATGATAACCTGACCCTCTGGGATAAACTGTTGATCACCAATGGGGACGAAAGCGAAGAACAGCGGATCAGAAGGCATAAGTTGGGTGGCGCCATTGTCTTGACCAGTCAAGGGATTCCCTTTCTCCATGCCGGTCAGGATTTTCTCCGGACCAAAGGGGGGAACGCCAACAGTTATCTGGCCCCGGATGCCGTCAATCAACTGGATTGGACCCGGAAAGCCCGTTACCATGAGGTCTATGCTTATTACCGGGGGTTAATTGCGCTGCGCAAAGCCCATCCGGCTTTCCGGTTACGGACATCTGAACAGATCCAAACCCATCTTCATTTTCTGGATTTACCCGCCCAGCTGATCGGGTACACCTTAGGCGACCATGCCAACGGGGACTCCTGGCGGATGATTGTGGTTCTTTTTAATGCCCGGACGACCCCGGCGCCGGTGGCGCTGCCCGGCGAGGACTGGGTGGTGGTGGTTGACCGGCAGCACGCCGGTACGGAAGCCTTGGGTTATGTCAGGGGGCCGGAGGTGGCGGTGGAACCCCTCAGTGCTTTGATTTTGGTGGACCGGGCCAGCTTTAAGGAGGGCGCCCTACCCAAGCCCACTGAGGCATGTGAAAGGTAGGTAGTTAGTCGGAAAGAGGCAAGCGCTCAACATTAAAACCTTTGGCTTGGAGGAGGGCGATGATCCCCTGCTCCCCCAGGAAATGGCCGCAGGGGAGGAGCAGAAAATAGCTCCCACCGGTGGCAAGGAGTTCTTCGATCTGGTCGGCCATCCGGCGGTTGCGGCGGAAATAAATATGGTCATAATAACCGGAATAGGCCGGGTCGTCTTGATGGGCGAAGATCAACGCCGTCAGCTTCTCCAGATCCCCTCTCCACCAAGACGTAACTAATTCCTCCGTTTCCTTGGCTAAATCGGAGGCTAAGGCTTCCAGCAGCAACATTTTTTCGGTGGCCGGCGGAAGTTGGGCCAGTAAAATTGCTTGGTCGATCGGGCTTTCCAACCCGATAATCCTTTTTCCGCCGGCTGTATCCAAGAAATAAATATCCAAACTTTGGTCGGGGAAATAGCCCATTGTTTGCTGATGAACGGCTTCAATGGTCACCAGTAAAAACCAGGGACGGAAGGGGGCCAGCTGTTCGAGGGATAAACCGTACCGGGCTAAAACTTCGGTACAGCGTTGGATTTCAGCTGGGGAGAGCTGGTCTTTGATGGTCTGTCCTTCCGGGTATAAGGCTGCCGCCAAGATCGAGGCGTTGAGTTCTTCCGGTTCAATCTTGGTTAAGTCCACGGAAACCACCAGATTGTCGCTGGCGGCAAATAAGCTTTCAATCTTGGGGTGGAGCGGATAGAAATCATCATTGCCGATGTTGAGGGCAGTAAGCAGATAGGCCGTGCCCTGCCCGCCGGTGACCTGCCAGAGCGCAGGCGCCGGTTTGGCAGGTAGGTTACCCAAGGCGCCGGCGGCGCCGGAAACGATAAGGAAAAGCAGGCTAAGACCGACCAACGGTTTAACCCGGAGTCTTCTGGTGCCGATGACCATAGAAGTAACCTCCCCTCGGTGGTTATAATTTAATTATTCCACCGGGGAAAGAGATTTCCTGCCAAAAATTCCTAGACTTGGTCGGGCTTCATCACACGACGGGATCATAATTCGATCTCCTTCCACCCCGCAGAGGGTGTTTGAGACCGGACAACGATCTTAGCCATGCTCTTTCCGCCTTTTTGGTTTACTTTTTCTTTTGTTAGGATCTCCGCTTTATCCGGAAAGGCCGGCCGGCATGAAGCGAAGCCGGCCGTTCATTCGGTTTGGGGTTTGGCTTTAAACGACGGGAAGGGCTCGCCAAAGATTAATTCCCAGAGGGTAGTGGGCGCGTGACAGACCTCACAGGTGGCAGTCGGATGCTGGCCCCAGAGGAAGGTCTTTTCTTCTACTTTCCGGCAGTATGGATTGGGTAGGAGACCGGTTTTTTGACAGACCTGTAAGGTAATCTTCCGGTGACGGGCGCAAAAAACCGTTGGTTCATGGCCGAAAAGAAAGTATTCATTATAACCGGGACAGTCCGGGGCGGCCAAGAGACCGGTTTCCCGGCAGATGCGGCGGGTGACGATTCCTTCCGGAACGGGAAAATCCCGGGGCGGCACGGCAGTTAAGGCTTTCTTCATGAAGTTAGCCCATAAAGGGGCAGCGAGCGATCCTCCTCCCGCCGGAAGCGGTTTGTTTTGATCATCACCGATATAGACAACGGCGGCCAGATCCGGGGTGAAGCCCACAAACCAGGCATCCCGGTTTTCCTGGGAGGTTCCGGTTTTCCCCGCCGCCGGCCTTTGGAGGGTGGCACGGAGGCCGGAGGCCGTTCCGCCCGGCCCCAGGGTGTCCTGGAGGACGGAGGTGAGTAAGAAAGCGATCCGGGAGTCAAGCACTTGCCGGGAACGGGGTTTCCGTTCCCAGATTAATCTGCCTTCCGCATTATAAATCCGCTTGACGGCGTGGAGGGAGGCCGTCTGTCCCCCATTGGCGAGGGGAAGGTAGGCCTGGAGGAGTTCCAAAGGGGTTACTTCCGAAGTGCCTAAGGCCAGTGACAAGTTGGGGGCCAGAGCGGAAGTGATCCCCAAGCGGCGGGCCATATTGACCGTGGGGTCCAGACCCAAACGTTGATGGAGGGTGACGGCCACAATATTGCAGGAAGTGGCCAAAGCTTCGCGTAAAGTCAACTCCCGGCCGTGGTAAGGGCGGTTACCGTAATCCCGGGGCTGATATTCTTTCCCTTCCACCGGAAAGGACACCGCCTGGCAGGGGACGGTTGACGCCAGGGTATAACCGGCTTCCAACGCGGCGAGGTAAACAAAGGGTTTAAAGGCCGAGCCAGGCTGGCGCAGGGCATGAAGACCGCGGTTGAAGGGGGTTTTGTAGTAATCGGTACCGCCGACGAAGGCTTTGATCTCACCGGTCGCCGGGTCGGCGGCGATCAGCGCTCCTTGTGGCTGCAGATCTTTCTGGAGAGGAGCCAGGCTGTTTTTTAAGGCCTCTTCGGCGGCTTTTTGGACGGGGAGGAGAAGGGTAGTTTCGATGGTCAGGCCCAGGTTTTGGATCTGCTCCTTGGAGAGTTTTAAAATATTACTCGCCTCTTCCAAGGCAAAGTCGAGAAAGTAAAGGGCCTGCCGGGGGGTCTTCTTCAGCCCGGGCAGGCGGATCTGCTCTTGTAAAATCTCTTCTTTTTCGGCAGCGGAAATATAACCAACCTTTTCCATCCGGTCCAGGACCGTTTTGGTGCGTTGGTCGGCCCCCTCCCGGTTTAAATAAGGAGAATAGAGGGCCGGTCCGTTGGGAATACCCGCGAGCAGGGCCATTTCCCGCCGGTTTAAGGCGGAGAGGGGGCGGCCGAAGTAGGTAAGGGCGGCGGTTTTGACCCCGAAGGCGCCATGGCCGAAATAGATCTGGTTCAAGTATAACTCCAGGATTTGGTCTTTCGTGTAATGAAGCTCCAAGCGCAAGGCCAGAAAGAGCTCTTTTAATTTGCGGATCAGCGTTTGCTCCGCCGATAAGTAACCGTTTTTCGCCACTTGTTGGGTGATGGTGCTGAAGCCTTGCAAGCCTTTCCGGACGAAAAGGTTGTGGTAGACGGCGCGACCAAAACTGACCGGACTGAACCCGTTATGTTGGTAAAAACGGTGGTCTTCCACCGCCAGAAAGGCCTGGCGCAAAAAGAGCGGGACTTCGGCGAGCGCCGCCAGTTCCCGGTTTTCCCGGAATAAAAGGCTGATCACTTCCCCGTCGGCACTTAAAATCCGGGTGGTCACCGGTTGTTCGGGGGGAGCAATTGGTAAACAAAGAATCAATAATAGGAACCCGGTCGCCCCGAGGAAGGCTCTCTGGGCGAGGAGACGCCAGTTCATCTTCAAGCCGGCCCAACCTTCTTTTCCCACTTGTGTTTTTTTGCAACCGTTCATTTATATGCTCACCTAAATGGAGAAAATCCCCGACGATTCAATCTCTGCCGGGACCGAATGGTGTTTCTTTGCTCCAATGAATACCCATGGACAGTGTAAAGAAAACGCCCTAGGGGCGGCGGGGTCTTTTGCGCGCGCGTTCGGGCGTACTTTGCAGGTTAAACCGGGATAAGCGGTGATAATCCAAAGCTTTTTTCCCCCAACGGATCCGGTTGATGATGGCCAGGCGCTTCAGGAAATCCTTGATCATTGTTCCTTCCCCTACAGCGCAAAGGCCAAGTTTTCCACTTTCCGCTTGGTCTGGTCTGAAGAGGAATAGATCCGGTAATCCAGATCGGGAAAGATGTTATCTTTTGCTTCCAATTCCTGGAGCCAGTTTGGATCGATCCGGTCCTCCTTAATCTGCGCGTAGAGACCGAGGAAGCGCCCAATGTGGCTCTGGGTCCGCCGGACCGCGTAAGGAACCACGGTGCCGGTCTTCATAATGAAGGCCCAATCGCTGCTTTGGGCGAGAAGCAACTCCCGGGCGGCCTGGTTCAACGCCCTTCTTAAAAGTCCGGTCGCCTCCGGATAAGTATCGGCCAGTTCGACCATACGCTCCGCCGCATAATGGAGATGCCGGTAGATCCAGTCGTTACTGCCCTCCAGCCAAACCTCGTTATAACCCTTATACCCCCAACTGGAGAGGGAAGGGGTGCTGACTTGGTTCCGGGGATACATGGCCAGATAATCGCTGGGCGTGATCAACTTAATGGTTTGCTGATCGTAATAGATCTTCCGGATTAGGAAATCGAGCCATTGGGGACCTTCAAACCACCAGTGGCCAAAGAGCTCGGCATCGTAGGGGGAGACGATCACCGGTTTCCGGTCTAAAAAGGATGCCAGGTATTCGATCTGCTTTTCCCGGTTAAACATGAAATTTCCCGCATGAATAGCCGCCTTTTCCCGGGCCCAGTCGGGATTGTAAGGTTCTTTGTCATGGGTCCGGCCGGTAATCCGGTAATACTTAATTCCGGTGTTGATCCGGAGTCCGCTGGGGTCGATATAGGGCCGGATATATTCATATTCCAGGTCGTAACCGATATCACGGTAAAATTCCCGGTAATCGTAGTCGCCGGGATAACCCTCATTGGCGCTCCAGACCTGTTTGGAGGATTCCAGATCCCGGCCGAAAGCGGCTACCCCGGAAGGGCAATAGACGGGGGCAAAATTCCCGTACTTAGGGCGGGGGGATGCATGAAGAATCCCGTGGGCATCGGTGAAAAAGTAGCGGAGGCCATACTCGCGAAGGATCTGATCATCCCCCGGATTATAACCGCATTCGGGTAGCCAAATCCCCCGGGGCGGCCGGCCGAAACAGCGGGTATGATAGGCGACGGCATAATGGATCTGGGCCCGGACGGCTTCCCGCTGGAGCATGAGGGGGAGGTAGCCGTGGGTCGCTCCGCAGGTGATTAACTCCAAATACCCTTCGTCCTGGAGACGGCGGAAGGGTCCAATCAGATTCTTTCTGCATTTTTCCGCAAAGTACCACCGGGCGTAAGAAAATAGATCGTGATAGTAATAGGCCATCCGGTTAAACTCCGGTTGCCAGCGGGTGCGTTCGATCTCTTTGCCGGCCAGTTCGATTAATTTTTCAAGATGCCGGAGATAACGGTCCTGGAGCAGCCCGTCGTTGAGCATGGAAAGTAAAGGCGGGGTCAGACTCATGGTCAGCCGGTATTTTACCCCGTCCTCCGCCAGCTTTTCAAAGACTTTGAGCAGGGGAATGTAAGTTTCGGTGATTGCTTCGAACAACCATTTTTCTTCGAGAAAATGTTCATACTCGGGATGGCGGATATATGGTAAATGGGCATGAAGCACCAGACAGAGATATCCTTTTTCCACGGCAAACAACTCCTCTGTTCGGGCTTTTTGCGTTGGCTTTTGGTTTAATTATCACAATACAATATATTGAAAGCCCAATCTAAGTTAAATATTGTATTGAGATCCTATTTCATGGTTACAACGCAAAAACCTTTGTTCATTGGTGGGTGGCCTTTAGTAAGTTTCTTTGGTCACCACCGGGGTGATGGTGATCTCATCCTTCCCGTCCTGGGAACGGGCGGTGACCGGGAGGCGGCGGATACCGTCCGGTAAAGCCAGACGCACGGTGAAGGAGCCGTCCGGGCGCAAGGCGACCGGTTGGCCGTCCAAGGTGAGACTGGCATTGGGTTCGGTAGCCCCGTAGACGATTAATTCCGTGTTGAGGACCAGCCAAAAATGGCGTTCGCCCGGCGGCTGCCCGAAGGGACTACTGATACTGCTGACGGCGCCCGACCCCATCTCCTGCTCCAACCGTTTCAACAGGGACTCGGCCAACTCCGCCGAACCGGCCTGGGGGTCACCGGCCAGCCGGTAAAGACGGCGGAAATCTTCTTCGATGATCATCCATTCTTCGTCAATCACCTCTGAGACCGTGGCCCGGGGCGTGATCACCGTATTGGAGCGGGCGAGACGAATAAACTCCCCCGACGGGGAAAAGTAGCCCAGTTCGGCCGTATAGCGCCGGTTGGGGTGAACATTGAGATACCAATTATTAGTAGAAATATGAACAGAAACATCAAAAAATACCGGTTCAACGTCGCCGGATTCCTGCTCTTCCCAGACGCGAAGATGGAGGGGAGCCTTTTCCCAGTCGCCGTAGTCCTTTTTCATCTGTTCTTTGGTCTCCCGGCTCATATCCCAATAAGCGTAGAGCCAGTACGGGGCGCGGATTAGTAATGTAATTTTGGTTTCATTATAAGAAGAGGGAAGGGGAAACCTTATTTCCTCTAACCGTTCTGCCCCGTGGGTTTCTGGGGCGGAGAGCCCGGTTGAATAGATTGGTTGCGGCGGTTGTTTGGTGGCCGCTCCGGCTTTTGCTTCGGCTTTGAGGAAGGCCTCATTATCAGCATTAGCTTTCGCTTCAGTTTGCTGCTGGACCGTATTTAAACTCTCGATCAGCTGTTTCTTCGTCATTTTTGACCGGTTTCTGATCTTTAATTCTCTGGCTAAAGAAAGCAATTCCTCTTTGGTTTTCTTTGCCAGTTCCTCTAGCGTCATGCCAATCCCCCTTCCGTAGATACTAAACCACGAGAACTGAAAAATTACTTCTAATAATATGACTCAACGGTTTATAGAATATGCAAATCTTATATTAAGATATAGAATTTGGCAGGAAAATGTAGGGTAATCAAGAATTAGATGATGACAATTGGACAGGAGGAACAAGATGCGGTTTTTGTTCAAGCTTGCCCTTACAAATGTGTTGCTTTTTGCCGTAGTCCCCTTCATCTGGTCCGCTCCTCCCTCTTACCTGTTTACCGCCAAAGATTATCTGTACGAGGCGTGGTTTAAGGTGGAAACCGTCGACTTCTTGGGCGCCGGAACACCCCAGTGCGCTGTTTTGGGACGGGATTATACCGGCGGACGCCTCTCCGTTCAGCTTCTCTCCTGGGAACAGGGGAAGCTTACCAGCCGGTGGGAGAGTCCTAACCTCCTCGCGGAAGGACCGGCGATGTTGGCGGCGGGATACCCTCTTCCCACCGGGGAGCCGGCCCTGCTCATCCTCTCCCAGGAACATCTTTACCTCTATACCTATGAAAATGAGAACATTATCCTTTCTTCCCAATTTAAGCATGCCCTTTTTCCGCTGGAATTATCAGTGGCCGATCTGGATGGCGACGGCGTTGATGAACTCCTGATTGCCCGCGTGGGGAAACGCATGCCCACTTATGACGAGATCATCGTCGAGGTATACCGGCTGACGGCGGACGGGCTGGTGAAATTGGGGAGTAGTCCCTTCCTGGGTAACCTCCGGTGCCTAACCGCCGGCGATTTGGATGGGGACGGTTTTGCGGAAATGGTGACCGAGGCGGGGCTAAGCACCCGGCCCGGAGTTATTAGCGTTTTGGCTTGGGATCCGGTCAAGCAGGAGTTGGTCCCCCGCTTCCAAATGGAAAACCTGCTTCCTACTTTACCCTTTGGGATGACCATTGCCACCGGGACGGAGGGCGCCTTGCTTTTAACGGCCGACGGTTGGGGACGGTTAAGCCTTTTCCGGCTGGAGGAGAAGGGGTTAACCCCGGTCTCCGAGCATTTCTCTTTCCCCAACGGACTGGTGGCGGTGGCCTGCGGCGATCTCAACGGCGACGGTCAAGACGAAGCGATCGTGGCCGGTCATCCTAATAACCTCTATATTGTGAGTTTAATCTAGTTTTAATAATCCAAGAAAGGGAATCCATAATAGATTGGTTAATAATAACAACAAGGGTGTATCATATATGGAGGTTTAAGCATGAAGAGACTGATCGTTGGCGTAATGGGAGGCGGAGAAGGCGCTTCTCCGGAAGTTTGTGAGCTGGCTTATAAACTCGGAGGGCTCATTGCCGACCAAGGTTGGATTTTGTTAAACGGCGGCTGGGGGGTAGGTGTGATGGACGCTTCCGCCCGGGGCGCCAAAGAGCACAACGGTTTGACGGTGGGGATTCTTCCCGACCGGAATAAAGATTTGGCCTCCGCTTATATTGATATCCCGATTGTAACCGGGATGGGTGACGGGCGGAATTTCATCAACATTCTCAGCAGTGATATTGTCGTGGCTTTACCGGGACGTTCCGGGACGATCTCCGAGATCGCCCTCGCGCTAAAAAACGGAAAAAACGTCATTTTGCTCAATTTCCCCCTGGGGGATCTCTTTGTGGAGTATCAGAAAGCAGGAATTATGGTTTCGGTCAACAAACCCGAGGAAGTGATTACGACTATTAAAAAATTGTGCCATCTTGATCAGGAGCAGGAAGAAGACACCCTGGTTTAAGAAGAAAAAAAGCGGAACGCCCGCCTTAATCAAGGCCGGGCGTTCTTTTTTTGCTTTTTCGGTAATTTTCGATTAGGTCAAGACCTTTGCGGTAATGCTGTTCCAGCGCCTCCAAGAAGGCTTCCTCGTCGTCGAAGAGGGACGGGTCCTCCCCGGCTGTGGTTTCCGGAGTTACGGCCGGGACTGGTTCCGGAGGGGTATCTTCCTTTCCGGCGGGTACCGTTTCCGTTTCCCCCTTCAGTTTGCGGAGGGCCTCTTCAATATTGTCGCCAATGGCGATCCGGTCCTGCCAGACCAGGACGACCTTTTTAAATTCGGGGATCTGACCCTGGTTGGACTGGATGTAGAAGGGTTCGGCATAGAGGAAGTTGTTTGCAACCGGGATGACCAGCAGGTTGCCCCGGATTAATTGGGACTGGTTCTGACTCCATAAGGTAATTAACTCAGTGATCTCCGGGTGTTGACCAATCCGGGCTTCGATCTGCATCGGGCCGAAGGTATTGGTCCCTTTGGGTAACTGGTACAGGATTAACTCCCCGTAATGGGGCGGGTCGCACCGGGCGACCAACCAGGCGATCATATTTTGTTTACCCTGAGGCGTGAAGGGACGCATCAGGAGAAATTCTTCCTTTTCCATTCCAGGTAAAACCAGAGTTACATAGTAGGGTTCCAAGATTTCTTCGTTCCGGGCGTAAATCTGGGTGGGTAGATTCCAGAAGTCTTCCTTTTCATAAAAGGCTTTCGCCTCGGTCAGGTGATAACTGAGGAGCATCTCTTGTTGGATGGTGAAAAGGGCTTCCGGGTACCGGATGTGTTGCTGCAACGCCGCCGGCATCTGGTCGAAAGGTTTAAACTTCTCCGGAAAGATCTTCAGCCAAGTTTGGGCGATGGGATCGGCCTGGTCCACCACATAAAAATCGACGGTTCCATGGTAGGCGTCGACCACGACCTTGACGGAGTTGCGGATATAATTGTAGCCGTTTTTGTGCTGGCGGGCGTAGGGGAAGTACCGGGAAGTGGTGTAGGCGTCAACCATCCAAAAGAGCCGGTTCTCAGCCGCCACCAAATAAGGATCTTCATCCAAGATGAGGAAGGGAGCGAGGCGCATAATCCGTTCTTTGATGTTCCGGTACAAAAGAATTTTGCTTTCCGGTTGAATATAACCGGAAAGAATTAAGTTCCGGTCACGCAGTTCCACGGCCATTAAGAGCCGGGTTAGCCAGCGCCGGAGGGAGATTCCGTCCCGTCCTTCGTAGACTGTGGTGACGTTTTCGCCGGCGGCGGCGGGATAATCAAACTCCTTTTCCCGCGTCCGCACGATAATATAAGTGTCGGGGGCTTCCCCGAAGTAAATCTGGGGGCGGGTTAACTTCAGATCCGGGAGGGACGGGTCAATTATCGGGGGCAGATCTTTAACGATAAAAAGCGCCTGCCCTACGTTATTGGCTTGATTGACCGCATTCATCGCCAGGCCGTAGCCGTGGGTATAGTTCAAGTGCCGGTTCAACCAGTTTTGGTCGATTTTTTCAGGATCCAGTTCCCGGGCGGCAATCATGACTTGTTTCTGCCCCTGGGGGGTCGGATAACGATCCAGATCAATATCGTAAAACGTGTAGTAGGAACGGAAAGACTGCAGTTGATTATAGGCCGGCAGCAACGGACGCCAGTCCCAGATCCGCAAATTGGCCAGCGAAGGGTGGTCCGGGCTAAGCGTGGCCAGATCCGCCTCGGTCTTTAGTGGATAAGGCTGGGCTTTGATCCGGTCCAAGCCAAAACCCAACCGGGTGTACTGAATGTGGTGTTCAAGATAGGGTTCTTCCATAATAAACTGGTTAGGTTTGACCACCACTGCTTCGACCAGCGGAGGGAGGACCAACGTGAAAAGCAGTAAAGAGCAGAGCCATAAGCCAAGACCGGTCAGGATTAATCGGCGTGGTTTCGTCTTGAAGAGGGTACTCAGCAAGAAGAGGGCGGTGATAATGGCAATCACGGCCATCACGTTGTAGCCAAGAATACGCACGTGACGGGTGGTAAAATCCACACCGGTTAATAACGGCTTCTCTTCAAAAAGGAAGCCCGTCCGGGTCAGATAATAATCGCCCGCCTTGAGCAGGAAAAAGAGGACACCCAGGATGGTCAGGTGGATCCGGGCCCTGGGCCAGAACTGGAATTTTTTATCCTGGTACCAGTAGGCCTGGGCCACGACGTAAAAAAGGGTTACGCTGAGCAGAGAAAGGAGGATTAAACCGAGGAAAGTCACGATCAGTTTCTGGGAAAAAGGATAGACAAAAAGGTAAAAGCTGAGGTCCAAATGGAAGATGGGGTCCTTGACCCCAAAGGCGGTCCGGTGCAGGTACTGTTGGATGACGGTCCAGTCCGGCGCCGCGCCGGGCAATAAGAAGGCCGTCAACACAAAGGCGGTGATTAAGCAGAGGAAGAGATGTTGCCGGGGAGTAACTTTTACCTCTGAATCCAATTGAAAAAAGGCCTTTTTGGTTTGGCGTAAATTAAAGAAGAGAAAGCCAAAGCAAAAGACGCCCAAACCCAAGCGGATCGAAAGCTTTGTGAGGAAGGGAATCCAAAATAGTTTTAAAGCATTCAGGCTTCGGTACCACAGCCAGAGAACAAGCTGGTGGGAGAAGAAAAAGATGAGCGCCAGTCCAACTCCGCACAGAAGGAGAAGAAGGAGGGCAATTTTTTTCTTCAAGGGGCTCACCTCCAGATCAACGGTTATTGCAAACAATTCGCTTCCGCTCCGGGGTAATCCTGCCCTTCTCCAGATTTAACCCCATTTTTAGAAGGTATTTACCAAGGAGGTGTCAAAGTCATTGCACAGAAGGAGTGGTGGCGAAATATGCTAAGTCTCCCAAGAACCGTAGCGTCCACCAGAGAATAACCAGCAGGAAAATCCCAGTTAATTATCGAATTAGGCCGTTTATATCTACTTTTTCTGTTTACTTGCCGGGGACAGGATTAATTTGGAGGTGGGTAGCCATGGCGGCTGCTACGTTTAACTGGAGAAAACCGAATCATACCGAGAATCAACTGGAACTTCCGCTCCTCCCGCTGCGGGGAGTTATTGTCTTTCCCTACGTGATTATCCATCTGGATGTGGGGCGGGAGAAATCCGTCAGCGCCTTGGAAGAAGCAATGGTCAACAACCGCATGATCGTCCTTGCCGCCCAGCACCAGGCTAAGACCGATGAGCCGGAGCCGGAGGATATCTATAAGTTAGGAACCTTGGCCGAAGTCAAACAGTTATTGAAACTGCCCGACGGCACCCTCCGGGTGCTGGTGGAGGGGTTGAGCCGGGTGGAAGTAAAATCCTTCCTCCAACGGGACCCCCATTACCGGGTGCTCGTCGAAAAAGTGGAAGAGTCAACGGTCATCACCCCGGAGTTGCAAGCATTGATGCGGACGACTTGCTTCCAGTTTGAGCAGTATATTAAAAATAGTAAACGGATTCAACCCGATGTTTTAGCTTCCGTTTCCCGGATCGAAGAACCGGGGAGGCTCGCCGATGTGATCGCTTCCCACCTTAACTTGAAAGTTGAAGACAAGCAGGCCTTGCTGGAAGCGATTACTCCCGGAAAACGGCTGGAAAAACTCTACGCCATCTTGGTGAATGAGTTGGAGATCATCGAGATGGAGAGAAAAATCCACCTCCGGGTGAGAAAACAAATGGAGAAAACCCAGAAGGAATACTATCTCCGTGAGCAGATGAAGGCCATCCAGAAAGAGTTGGGCGAGAAAGATGAGCGGACGGCGGAAGCTGACGAACTCAGGGCGAGGGTGGAAGAAATGGACCTCCCGGAGGAAGTGCGCCAAAGGGCGCTCAAGGAGATTGACCGTTTAGAAAAGATGCCGCCGATGGTAGCGGAAGCTGCGGTGGTCCGGAATTATCTGGATTGGTTATTGGCTTTACCCTGGAATATCTATACCGAAGACCACCTTGACCTGGAGGCGGCCGAAGCCATCCTGAATGAGGACCATTATGGCTTGGATAAGGTAAAAGAGCGGATCCTGGAATTCCTGGCCGTCCGGAAGTTGACCAAGAACCTAAAGGGACCGATTCTTTGTCTGGTCGGCCCTCCGGGGGTGGGGAAAACTTCGCTTGCCCGGTCAATTGCGCGGGCGATGAACCGGAAATTTGTCCGTTTCTCGTTGGGGGGAGTCCGGGATGAGGCCGAGATCCGCGGTCACCGGCGGACCTACGTGGGCGCGTTACCCGGCAAGATCATCCAGTTAATGCGCCAGGTGGGGTCGAAAAACCCCGTCTTCCTTCTGGATGAGATCGATAAGATGTCCATGGATTTCCGGGGTGACCCGTCGGCTGCCCTTTTGGAGGTGCTGGATCCGGAACAGAACAACGCCTTCGGCGATCATTACCTGGAGGTTAGTTTCGATCTTTCGCAGGTCTTTTTCATTACCACGGCAAATACCGTGTATAATATTCCCCGGCCCTTACTCGACCGGATGGAGATTATCCAGATTGCCGGTTATACCGAAGAGGAGAAGGTGGAGATCGCCAAAAGACACCTCCTGCCGAAACAACGCCGGGAGCATGGTTTGGAAAATGATCAGCTGGTCCTGACCGATGCGGTGCTGGCCGAGGTGATCCGGTCCTATACCCGGGAATCGGGGGTACGCAACCTCGAGCGGGAACTGGCTACGATTTGCCGGAAAACAGCCCGGCAGTTGGTGAGTAACCAAGTGGCGACGGTCCGGGTGAGCAAACAAAATCTCCATAAATATTTAGGTATTCCCAAGTTCCGTTACGGGGTGAAGGAGGAGGACGACCGGGTCGGGGTGGCGACCGGGCTGGCCTGGACCGAGGTGGGGGGAGAACTCTTGATGATCGAAGTCTCCGCGGTCAAAGGCAAGGGCCAGTTGTTGCTCACCGGAAAACTGGGTGAAGTGATGCGCGAGTCCGCCCAAGCGGCGGTGAGTTACATCCGGTCCCGGGCGGCGGGCCTTGGGATCCCCGAGGATTTCCATGAAAATACCGATCTTCATATCCACGTGCCGGAAGGCGCCATTCCGAAAGACGGCCCTTCCGCCGGGATTACAATGGCGACGGCGGTTGTGTCCGCTCTTTCCGGCGTACCGGTCCGGAGTGACGTGGCGATGACCGGTGAGATTACTTTGCGCGGCCGGGTCTTGCCCATCGGCGGTTTGAAGGAAAAGGTGTTGGCGGCCCACCGGGCGGGGATTAAAACGATTATTATTCCGAAGGAAAACCAGAAAGATATGGAGGAGATCCCACCGCAAGTCGCCCGAAAACTCCGCTTTGTCCTGGTGGAAACGATGGATGCGGTGTTGAAAGAGGCCTTGGTGGCGGTGGTTGCCCGGGAAGAGGTGGGGTAAAAACTGGCGCCCGATGTATTTTATAGATAGTGGCAAAAGGCAGGAGGATCAAGGAGGCGATCCATTGAACGAGAAGACCTTCCGGGTCTTGGAGTTTGAAAAAATTTTGACCCGGTTAGCCAATTACGCCAGCAGTCCATTGGGTAAGGAACTGGCGCTTAACCTCCGGCCGGCTCTGACTTCCGCCGAGATCAAAGCGGGACAGGCGGAGACGACGGAAGCATGTTTTTTAATCCAAAGCGGGGAACGGATTCCTCTGGGGGGGATTTTTGACCTCCGGGCGGTCTTCAAAAAGGCCGGCCTGGGCGGGGTATTATCCCCGGAAGAACTGGCGGCGGTGGGCGAGACCTGCCGCGCCGCCCGTCTCTTCCGGGAGTTTTTTCGCGGGGATAAGGAGGAAACGGTGCCGACCCTGGCGGCCTTAGCCGCAGGCTTAACGGCTTTTCCTGCGGTGGAAGAAGCAATCGCGCGGGCAATTACCCCGGAGGGGGAAGTGCGGGATGACGCCAGCCCTCAGCTCTACCGGTTACGATCCCAGATGCGCACCTTCCAGAACCGGGTCCGCGATAAACTGGAGGCGATTGTCCACGGAAATGAAACCCGGAAATATCTCCAGGAAGCCTTGATCACCCTCCGCAACGGCCGTTATGTGATCCCGGTGAAACAGGAATACCGGCAGGTTCTGCCGGGGATCGTCCATGACCAGTCGGCCAGCGGGGCTACCTTATTTATTGAACCCATGGCCATTGTGGAGATTAACAACCAATTACGTCAGGTAGAGGCGGAAGAGAAAAAGGAAGTGGCCCGGATCCTGGCGGCCTTAAGCGCGTTGGTGGGCGAGGTGGCTTCCCCGGCGCTGGTTAATTTAAAGATCCTTGCCCGCTTGGACTTGGCTTTTGCCAAAGCCCGTTACAGTCAAGCCATCGGGGGAACGGAACCGGTCATCAACGATCAGGCTTACCTCCGGTTGCTGGCCGCCCGCCATCCCTTGCTTGAAGGGGACGTGGTCCCAATCGATCTGGAGTTGGGACGGGGTTTTCAAACCCTCGTCATTACCGGCCCGAACACCGGCGGCAAAACCGTCAGTTTGAAAACGGCCGGCTTGTTAACGTTGATGGCCCAGTCCGGCCTCCATATTCCGGCTGCTTCCGGTTCGGAGGTCGGGGTCTTTACCGGGGTTTATTGCGATATCGGTGACGAGCAAAGTATCGAGCAGAGCCTGAGTACTTTCTCCTCCCATCTAACCAATATCATCTCGATTTTAAAGGAAGCCCGGAGCGAAGACAGCCTCGTTCTCCTGGACGAACTGGGGGCGGGGACCGACCCGGCGGAAGGGGCGACCCTGGCCGTTGCCTTGCTGGAAGAGTTCCACCGGCGGGGGGTGAGGACGATTGCCACCACCCACTACGGGGACTTAAAGGTTTTTGCTTATAACACCCCAGGGGTGCAGAATGCCTCGGTTGAGTTTGACCCGCAAACTTTAGCCCCCACCTACCGTCTGTTGATTGGTCTGCCCGGACGGAGCAACGCGTTGGCGGTGGCTTCCCGTTTGGGGCTGGACCCGGCCATCATTGAACGGGCCCGGGAATTGCTTTCCCCCGGGGAGCGGCGGGTGGAAGACCTCATCGGCGAGATCATGAAAGAGCGGCAAATGCTGGAACAGGAGCGGCGGGACGCCTCCGCTTTAAGGCTCAGGGCGCAGCGGGAAGAACAGGAACTAAGGGCTGAACTGGCCAAGTTGAAAGCGAAAAGGAACGAACTGATGAAAGAAGCGCGGGAGGAGGCCCGGGCCCTGATCCGCGAGACCCGGCGGGAGATGGAGAATTTACTCCGGAGCTTACAGGAGGCCGCCGGTCCGTCCGCCCGCACCAAGCTGGCCAATGAAGCCCGGGCGGCCATGGCGGAACAACTGGAGGCCTTAACCGAACCCTTACTCCCCGGCGACAGCGCATACCAGGGTGAACTGGAAGTGGGGCTCAAAGTGAAACTGGCCGGTTTTGGGCAGGAGGGGGTTATTCTCGACCTTAATGCGGAGAATGCCCTGGTCCAGGCTGGCGCGGTCCGGCTCTGGGTGGAACGGGGCAAACTTACCCCCTTAGGGGAGGAGAAGCAAGCACCGGCGGCGCCGGGGACGGTCAAGATGGGCGCCCTGGCCCAGGAAAAGGTGAAAACCATCTCCCCCGAGCTCGACCTCCGGGGGATGACCGTGGAGGAGGCTTTACAAGTGACCGATAAATATCTGGATGAGGCAATTCTCGCCGGTCTTCCTTGGGTCCGCCTGATTCACGGCAAGGGCACCGGCGCCCTCCGGGCCGCCATCAAAGACTACGTCAAAAAGCATCCCCGGGTCAAGAAATACCGCTGGGGCGAGACCAACGAAGGCGGGATGGGTGTGACCGTGGTCGAACTGGAGCGGTAGGTTTTGAATTTCGTTATTTACCAAATTAAAAGAGGCTGCCCCCTTCGGGCAGCCTCTTTTCGTAAAATATGCACCTTTGTTTAGCCAAGGTTTTTCTCGCAATCAAAGTTTAATCAGAA
>JAAYHY010000017.1 GCA_012735135.1 Bacillota bacterium
CAACTTCTCCCGGCGCAAGGTCATAAGGGTCTTTCATCGGCCAGCCTTGCTTGGGCTTGAGTTGATCAATGTAGAAACGGCAAACATCATCAACCAGTGCCTTTACCGTGTAGATCCGGACCGTCTCCAACTCCCAATGGTCATACCTGGGCCCCTCATAGAACTGGCGGCGCTCTTCTTCGGCGGCCTGGTCCCGCACCGCTCCGGGATAAACTGGAATTTTCTCTTCATTTAGCGGAGCGGCCCCGATTAGCATCGGTAAAAAGAATAACATAAGAAAAAAAGAAAACCGGCTCCAATCTCCTTTCATTTTACAACCTCCCTCAATTGGTAATCCATTACGTTTGCCCCACTTCAAGCTTTAACCAATAAATAAGTTCTTGTTCTTATTTTATGTGCTGACTCAACCCGTAATGTTAACGAAAGATTAGATTACCATTTTTCGTTAAAAGTTCATTTATTCCTGCTCCTCAATGAAATAAAACGGGTTTCCGGGTCAGTAAGCTATATCTTCCTTAACTATTGCTTTCTGGATGAGGTGAAAGATGCCTTTACATTACTGATAATGAACCAATGGATGAGATACAAAAACAAAAAAGCAAGTTATAATAAAAGCATGATGCAGAGAAAAACAAAAGCGTAACACAAGGAGGTTGCATTGATTGGCCAATAATATACAGTTTAAGAACGGGAACCTGATCATGTTTAACCCCCGCGTTTCCGTTTTTGTTCTCCTGATCTTTTTTACTTTATCCTGTCTTTTCCCGGCCCGCGCCTCCGCTTCCATGGCTCCAAAGCCGGCGGTTGCCCTCGTCTTAGGTGGTGGATCGGCCTGGGGTTTAAGCCATATCGGACTCCTTAAGTCCCTGGAAGAAAACGGTGTCCCCATTGATCTCCTTGTCGGAACCAGCATGGGAAGTATCATTGCCGGCCTCTATGCGGCCGGTTACTCCGTTGACAATATCATCGAGATCTTTACCAGTTTTGACCCGGCCACCTTCCTCGATCTCCCCTTCCCCCCGGGTGGCGGTCTGATTGAGACCAAAGGGTTAGAGCAATACCTTAATACACTGCTTGGCGGCAAGACTTATCAACAGTTATCCATCCCCTGTTATCCGGTGGCAGTTAATCTCAAGACCGGCGCGGCGGAGGCGATAAACCGCGGCAAGGTAAGTACCGGTATTCAAGCCAGTATGTCAATTCCGGGCGTTTTTCCCCCGGTTTTAATTGAAGGCCAATATTATATGGACGGGGGATTGAAGAATCAGGTCGCCGCCGACGTGGCGGCAGATTTAGGCGCTGAGATCATCATTGCCGTTTATTTAAAATCCAATCCTGCCGAGGCGGATTACAATGACCTTGGCGATATCCTAATCCGGTCCGTTTTTACCATGGTCGAAGGTTATGTAGCCGGGAACGTCACCCCCGCCGATGTCCTCATCGAACTGGAGATGGACTTTGATACTTTCATCGATTTTCATCGGGTGTCTTACTTCGTTGAGCAGGGCTACCGGGCGGGGAACAAAGCCATGCCACAGATCAAAGCGGCAATTTTGGCCTACGATCCGGCTTTTGAATTCATCCCCTATCACCAACCCGGGTATGGTAGCGCCGAACTACAGCAGATCCTGAAAGAAGCAGAACTGACCGCTGCCCAACTGCCAAAACGCATTACCCTAAAACCGGGGTTATCCTATGACCACGACTATGACTTCACCCGGTTCGAAATGAAGATGACCAACGGTTTCCTTGCTTTATTAGGGGTTGGTTATTGTTATGGCTTTGACGCTGACAATGGCGGGCATGAAGTCTTTATTGACTGGGGAACAAAAAGGAGAGGCGGCGCCCGCTTTTTTATCCGGCAAAGCCCCAACCGGGAAAAACCCACCTATGGTTTTTCTCTCAACACCCCCGAATTGCAACAGCATGTTTTCGAAGCGGTCTATGTCTCCCAGGGGGACCGCGCCTGGCGGGCTTCCCTGGTTAAACACTCCGTTTTTGATCTTCCTTGGGCCGTGGCCGGGTTATCCTTGGACCTGATTGGCCTACGCCGAAATGAAAAGAACATTCCCCCCGAAGATACTCTCTGGAGCGGAATCCGCCCTGAGGTTAAATTTTTCCCGTGGGGCGAAAGACATTTTTCCTTATTTCCGTTCTTAGCGAGACCCTATTTAACCGCCGGGGCCGCCATCACCTCCCCCCTTTCCCAATATAAACCCCAGCTTACCTATGAAGCCGGCATTGGCACGGATCTCCTCTTGTTTGGCCTCTATCCAAGAAGTTTTGCCGTGGGAGCCCGGCTGGACAATGAGGGCAATGTCCATTGGAAAGTGGAGGTGGGCCATTGACAAAGGGCTTTTTTCTTCAGATAAATCTGGAGAATATTCCAACATAAAATATGCTTATAAAACGGAACTAAAACCCGTAAATCATCGTCACTAAATATATATCCAAATCTATAAAGCCAAGAAAGATGTGATTCGATGAGAAAGAACCCCCTTAACCTTGTTATTACCGGCGGAATAATCGTTGTCTTCCTCGCCCTCATTTTCGGCCAAACAACCAAAAAAGACGCCTCTCCTTCCCGGGTCTCCGAAGGCGGGAAACCAAGCGTAACAAAGGATCTGTTGGCAACCAGCGGCGATTATCAAATAACAGAGGATAAAGTAATCTTCGATTTTAAGTTAACTAACAAATCGCCGGAAGTACAGGAACTGCAGTTTGGTTCGGGACAGCAGTTTGAACTGGTAATCAGAGATGAAAAGGATGAAGAAGTCTACCGGTATTCGGACGGCAAGTTTTTTACCATGGCCTTGATTAATAAGCGGATTAACCCGGGGGAATCCCTGCGCTGGCAAGACCAATGGGATCTACGGGATAAAACAGGAAAGATGGTAAGTCCGGGGCGCTACCGTGCAGAAATCGAGATTATGGTCATCCCGGAGGAAAACAGAGAGCAAATTGATGAGCGTCAGTTAAGCGCCACCATCGAATTTCTCCTTCCTGAACATCGGCAAGGGGATATGGAAAAGAGCGAAGAGACGGACAGTCAGGAAGATCCTTCGTTGGCTTCCAGCTTTAAAGAAAAGGGGATCATCCCCAGCGCAGAGGCGGAAAGAATTATTGCCGGCGTGGCCGACGCGGTCATACAAGCGTTAAGCGCCAAGGATGCGGATAAACTGGCGTCATATGTACACCCGGTTAAAGGGGTGCGCTTCACCCCTTACACCTATGTCGATCCCGGGAGGGATCTGGTCTTTACCCCGGATCAAGTGAGAAACCTCTTTAAAGATCAACAACGCTACCTTTGGGGTTATTATGACGGCAGCGGTGAGGAGATAAAGCTGACCCCGGGAGAGTATTACGAAAAATTTATCTATACCGCTGACTTTATCAACGCTGAGCAAATTGGCTACAACCAAGTATTAAGCAGCGGAAATATGCTTGAAAACCAATTTGAGGTTTATGAAAACCCCATCATCGTCGAGTATTATTTTTCCGGGTTTGATCCGGTTTACGCCGGGATGGACTGGCAAAGCCTCCGTTTGGTCTTTGAAGAAGACGGAGGCGAATGGAGATTAACGGGGATGATCCATAACCAATGGACGATATGATGCGGCCTATACCGTTTTAAACCGGCCTCTATCCAATGGTCTTCCCTTTTTTGCGGCGGGCATTTTTCAAACCATTCTTATCTCCCCTTTCCCCCATACGCAGGCGATGTCTACGTCCAATATAGGTTCCTCCCTTCAAAAACAAAAAGCAGCCGGAAAGCTTTTTGGGCTTTCCGGCCGCTATATGCCGATCCGGATGTTATCTTACCCTATTTCCGCATACAATACCCAATGAGCCACTGAATTACGCGATGCGTGCGGGTTACCCTAAGCTAAAACTAACCAACTCTTTATGCGGGCTGAATTCTACCAGTCCTATTTTCTCAGCCCTGGCTTCTACCGGTAGTTTAATGCCTTTCAGCAACTCCTTTGCCTTCCTGTACATCTCTTCAGTCAAATTCAGGCATAAAGTACAATGCGGCCACCACATCCCCGGCCGGTAGTATGCCCAAGCCAAGTCATTATATTTGCTGAAACAAGCATGGAACCTTTTATGGGTTTCAAGGAGTTCCGGCGTGATTTTGGGTTCGAGAAATAATACCTGTCGGCCAGTGGGAAATTCGCCGACATGGGAAAAAACCACTGGAAATGACTTTACTTCCTCTGCATATTCCCTGAATTCTTTTTCAAAATCCGGTATGGGAAGATCATCATAAACAGCTAAAGACAGATGAGGCTTTATTCCCTCATCAATACTTATCTCATTTTTCTTGAGTTCAGAACGGATCTCTTCGATCTTTGCCGAAGCTTCGTCATCGAAATACAAAACAACAGCGTAACCCATTGGTGTTTTCTCCTTTCACTTTAAGTCCATTTTGAAGGAATATACAAAACCGCATCTTGATACCTTGTAAATCCGATTACCAGCCTTTCTTATTGTAGTTATCCAGCGACTTGCTCATTTTCTCCTTGCCGTCGAGTCCGACCAGAAGAGGAAAGGTAATAACCTACATTGTTATCAAGTTCCTGCCTTTTTTACCGGGGTACACATGAAGGTTAATGTCAGCTCGGGATTGCAGACATGGTTCTGATACCATTCCAGGTTGGGGCGGGAATAATCGACCTCCCAGCCACTATGGGGCAGCCATTCTGCCAGCCATTTGTCCCATGCGGGTCCAATACCCTCAGTATCGCCAAAATGGACGGCAATGGCATATATTCCTTCCGGAATTATAACTTCTTTCAATCCATATTTATTGACAAAATCCTTGTCAACGGTCATCGCCGCATAAGAGCGTTTTTCTTCAACAGGGATCTTTTCATCATGATCCGGAAAAACTGACATCCATTCCCTACCATACTGGTGCAAGTTATTCTCCCCAAGTATTTTATGGAATCTTTCCCAAGCGATTGGCAGCCCCCAATAATCTCCGATATTTTCCACACAGACAATTCTTTTTTCGGGCAAAGTAATGATCTTCGTTTCCATAGCATTTCTCCCTTTTTGATTCAGATAATACCATAAGGGTTCCGTTTCCGGTTTGTAATGAATACCGCTTTTGGAATAGAGCGACCCGTTCCAGTTAACAAAATTCCTTTCTTCAGAAGGATTCAGGCCATACGCTGTTTTAAAGGCTTTACTAAAAGACTCCTGAGAATCATACCCTGAATCCAAGGCAATATCGGTAATCCGTTCATAAGTATTATGCAGTTTGTAGGAAGCGCGTTCCAGCCTTAGCCGGCGAAGGCAAATATGAACCGTCTCACCGGTAAACTCA
>JAAYHY010000018.1 GCA_012735135.1 Bacillota bacterium
CCCGTGGGGAAAAGGGCGGCCGGGTTGGCATATTGAATGCTCAACGATGTCGCTTAAATATTTGGAGAGTGGCTTCGATTTTCACGGTGGCGGCGTTGATTTGATCTTCCCCCACCACGAAAATGAGATTGCCCAGGCCGAAGCCTACTGCGGGACCCAACCTTTCGTCCGTTACTGGCTCCATACGGCCTTTATCACCATGCGCGGGGATAAAATGTCCAAGTCCTTGGGGAATGTGGTGACGATCCGGGAGGCCTGCGCCCGCTTCACCCCGAAGGTGGTCCGTTTTTGGTTGTTGGGAACCCATTACCGTAACCCCCTCAGTTTTGGGGAGGAAGAATTGACGGCCGCCGGGAGTGGCCTCGCCCGTTTGGAAACGGCCCGGGAGAATTGGCGCCACCTCTTATCTACTCCGGTACGGGAAGGAGCGGGGGAGATCGGGCCGGAAGTTGTGGCGGTGGTGGCCGGTTGCAGGGAACGGTTTATCGACGCGATGGAAGATGATTTTAATACCGCGTTGGCCCTGGGGGTCCTCTATGAACTGGTGCGGGAAGTTAATAAGTGGGCTTTGGCCGAAGATTTTATCCTCACCGCGGAAACCGAAAAAGTTTTACGGGAAGCCCTTTCCCTCCTGGAAGAACTGGGGGGACTCCTGGGTATTTGGTTTCATGAAGCGCCGGTGGAAACCGGTCTCAGCGCGGAAGAGATCAATGCTTTGGTCGAAAAGCGGCAAGAGGCCAGGAAGCGGAAGGATTTTAAAACCGCTGACGAGATCCGGGATTCTCTGAAAGCGGCAGGAATCATCCTTGAGGATACACCCCAAGGGGTGCGCTGGCGCCGGGCTTAAAGCCTCTGGCTGTTTCTCCGCCGGCGCCGGATGGTGTTTCCTGGCTCCAGTGAATTTCTTCGCCTATTCTAATAAGATATATTTTTAGGTAGTCCCCGCCCGTTTTTTACGGGCGGTTTTTCGCGGAAGGGTCGCTGCTGTGCGGCGGGCGCATTCCCGATGGACGACGGTAACGGCCGTAGAGGATGGTGGCGGCTGTGGCCAGGAGGAGCAGGACCAAGCCGGACAGGCCGGCCTCCGGGCCAAAAGCGCCACCGGTCCAGATGGACGGACCGGTTACTTCCAACTTGAAAAGGGAGGGAAAGGTTAACCCACTGACCGGGAACCCAAAAAGGCTTTGGAAAAAGTTCCAACTGAAATGGAGGGCGACCGGAAGATAAAGGGCGCCGGTTTCGATATAACTCAGCGCAAAAAGGACCCCGGCGATTAAAATAACGAACAAACCGAGGAAATTGAGATGGGGATTGAAAAGATGGGCTAGACTAAACAGGAAAGCGGAGAAAGCAATCCCCGGGGATAACCCCCAGTGGCTGGCGAGGACTGGCAGGTGAAGCCCCCGGTAGAGGAGTTCCTCAAAGAGGGCGGAGACCAAAAAGGTCAAGGTTAACCAGAGAAGATTGGCCGGCGCCAAACTGGGACTGGCGGTGATCCGGATCCAACCCAGCGCGCCAAAGACCAGGAAAAGAAGGGCGAAGAGTAAGCCGCCCAAACCAAACCCAAAACTCAGGTCCGCAAAGATCAGTGGGGAAGAGGGGAAAAAACGGGGCAAAAAGCGTTGCCGGAAAACAAGTTTCTTTGCCCAGAAGAAGGCGAGTAACATGGGGAGCTAGCCCAAGAAGAAATTGAGTAGAAACTTGGAGAATATAAGTTCCGGATTGAACTCCTCATATTTCCACGGTAGTTTCAGCAGGTGACTAAGGAGGTTGCCGAGAAATAAAAAAAGAATTTGGTTGCAAAGATAAAGAAGATAAACCACCCCGTTCACCCATAAAGGATAGACCAGCCGGCGCAGGTTGGGGAATCTGGCCTTTTTCATTAACACAAAACCTCACTTGTCGAATTTACAGGGATCTTTTCGTGATAAAAAAGAGGAATCCTTTTCTTTGGTAGAGAAGTTTCCCCGGGGAGATGGGACCGGGGATAATCTAAAGCTGGTGACAGAATGATCAAGACAGAAATAATCCGTGTTAACCCGGAAGCGCCCGATGGAGAGGCGCTAGCCCAGGCAGCGGCGATCTTACGCCAGGGGGGGCTGGTTGCTTTTCCCACCGAAACAGTATACGGTTTAGGGGCTGTAATTTATAACCGGACCAGCGTGCAAAAGATTTTCACCGTCAAAGGACGGCCCGGGGACAATCCATTGATTGTCCATATTTACCGGGAAGAACAACTCCACGAACTGGCCCGGGAGACGTCGGCAACGGCATTAATCCTGGCCCGGCGGTTCTGGCCTGGCCCCCTCACGATGATCTTGCCGAAAAAGGAGGGTATCCCGGCGGAAGTCAGCGCCGGTCTACCCACCGTGGCCGTCCGCTGGCCTTCCCATCCGGTGGCCCGGGAACTCTTGCGCCAGACGGATCGACCGGTGGCGGCGCCTAGCGCTAACCTTTCCGGCCGGCCAAGCCCGACCCGGGGGAGCCATGTCATTGCCGATCTGGACGGGAAGGTGGAAATGATTATTGATGCGGGTCCGACCGGGGTGGGGGTGGAATCCACCGTGCTGGATCTGACCAGCGCCCGCCCGCGAATTCTCCGTCCCGGAGGGGTTACCCGGGAGATGCTGGAAGCGGTTTTGGGCGAGGGGAGTGTGGATGCGCCGGAACAGGTCAAGACCGACCGGCCTTTGGCGCCCGGGATGAAGTACCGGCACTATGCGCCCCAGGCGCCGATCCATTTCATGGCCGGTGCGCCTGCTTCAATCCATCGTTTTCTCCAGGGGAGGATTGAAGAAGCGCGCCAAGCGGGGAAGAAGATCGGGATTCTCGCCTACGACGAAGACCGGAGCGCTGTGCCTTCCCTTCCCGAAGTTGAATTTTTGTCCTTGGGCCGCCGGACGAATCCGGCGGAGGGGGCGGAGCGGTTGTTTCATCTGCTCAGACTCTGTGATCAGGTCGGCGTGGAAGAAATATATGCGGTGGCCCCTCCACGGACGGGGGTAGGGGAGGCGGTTTATAACCGTCTATTTAAGGCTGCCGGCGGGAAAGTCGAGGAGATAAAATGAGGGACACCCATGGCGGGACCTGGGGAATCTGTTTGTTGTTCTTTCTTCTTTTCTGCTGTACAAGTCCGGTATTAGGCCAAGGAAAGGAGTTTTCCCCGGGGGAGACTCTGCATTATCAAGTGTTCACTAAAGGCCTCCCCATTGGGGAACAGATCCTCCGGATCCGAAGGGAAAATATGTTTCAAGCCCGCCAGGTGCTGGAGATCGAGATGAGTTTGCGAAGTTATGCGGCTTATGCGCTTTTTTACAGTTATGAGGAAGAGAACCTTTTGTACCTTGACGCCCAAGCCTTTACCCCGGTTTATCTAAAGAAAGCCATTAAAGAGAAGGACAGAAGTTGGGAAGAGGAATATCTTTTTGGCGCGGAAACGGTGGAAAAACGGGTGATCGTTCCCGGGATGCCGACCCGGATTACGACCTATGAAGCCAAGCACCCTTTGTTAGAGAGCCTCTCCCTCATCTATTTTCTGAGAAACCGCCCCTGGCGGGAAGGGCAAAACCAGGTCTATTTTTTGACCAGTAAAGGGCCACAAGCGATCGTATACCAACACCAAGGGAAAGAGCGGATCCGGGTTTTCGACGATTACCAGTGGGCGGAAGTCATGCATGATCCCATTTCCCGGGTGAAAGTTTGGTTTTCCCAAACTGAGCCCGTTTATCCGTTGCGGATTCAAGTAACGGCTAATCTTGGCGTTTTAACCGCCCGCCTGGTCAAGATCGATCATTGTTCGGGCAACCTAAAGATTGGATCGGACAGGAGGTAAAGATGGTACGGAATATACTCTTTGTCTGTACGGGGAATACCTGCCGTAGCCCAATGGCGGCGGCCCTCCTCCGTCAGCTGTTAAAAGAACGCAGTGATGAATTGGGAAAGATTAAGATCTCTTCGGCTGGGCTTTATGCTTCTCCCGGGGCGCCGGCTTCTCCGGAGGCCGTGGAGGTCATGCGGGGTTATGGCGCCGATCTTTCCACCCATTTGGCGCGGGAGCTTGAAGAGGAAGAGTTGGCGGCGGCCGATTTAATTTTAACAATGACTCATGCCCAGAAAAACCAGATGCTTAAGGATTATCCATCCTTGCAAGACCGGGTGTTTGTGTTAAAGGAGTATCTGCGGGGAGGGGACGGAGTGAGCGGTCCTCATGACGACTTGCCCGATCCCTTCGGACAACCGGTGGATGTTTACCGGCGCTGTGCGGCTGTTCTGGATAAAGATTTAAGGGCGTTGATCCAGCTTTTAGCATCGGAAGAAAATTCGAAAGAAAACACGGAAAATAACCCGGTGGAAAACCCGGCAGAAAACAGCGTTAGTCGGCAGAAAGGAGGGAGAAAGATGAAAATTGCTTTGGGCTCGGATCATGCTGGATTTGCTTTAAAAGAGGAAATCGCTAGATACTTACGGGAAACGGGTTACGAGTTTAAGGATTTTGGCGTTTTCTCCACTGAAGCGGTGGATTACCCTGATCAAGCGGCCGTTGTGGCGAGGGCGGTGGCTAATGGCCAATTTGACCAGGGAATTATTATATGTGGAACCGGAATCGGCGTTTCCATGGCGGCCAACAAGATCAAAGGGATCCGGGCGGCCCTTTGCCATGATGTCTTTTCAGCGCAAATGGCCCGGGCCCATAATGATAGTAATGTTTTGACCATGGGCGCCCGGGTGGTTGGTCCGGGGCTGGCTCTGGCTATTGTCGAAACTTACCTGAAAGGGGAGTTTGCCGGTGGCCGGCACCAACAACGGGTCGATAAAATAATGAAACTTGAAGAATGAGAAGGAGGAGTAAATTCCAATGGGGTCTGTCCATTTAATTGATCATCCGTTAATTCAACATAAATTAAGTATCATTCGGGATGTGGGCACTGGTCCGAAAGAATTTCGGGAATTGGTTGAAGAGATCGCCACCTTGATGGCTTACGAGGTAACCCGGGATTTCCCTTTGGAGGAGGTGGAGATTCAGACCCCGATTGCCACCGCCAAGGCCAAAGTAATCTCCGGGAAGAAGATCGCGATTGTTCCGATTCTCCGGGCGGGTTTGGTGATGGCCGACGGGATCATGATACTGATACCAGCGGCGAAGATGGGCCATATCGGTCTGTACCGGGATCCGAACACCTTGCGTCCGGTGGAATACTATTGCAAATTACCGGTGGATATTCAGGACCGGGATATGATCGTGGTCGACCCGATGCTGGCCACCGGCGGTTCGGCTTCAGCGGCCATTGATTTTCTGAAAAAACGAGGCACTAAAGGAATTAAACTGGTCTGTTTGATTGCCGCTCCGGAAGGAATCAACCGGGTTCAGCAGGACCATCCCGAGGTGGATATCTTTGTCGCTGCCATTGACGAACGATTGGACAGCCATGGTTATATTATTCCCGGCTTGGGGGATGCCGGCGACCGGTTGTTTGGGACTAAGTGATGCCGGATTAATCGGGTTGAAGAGGGGGTAAGGTGTTGCGCTGGTCGGTCTTCGGCTGGGATCTCGCGCTATTAACCGGAATCGGGTTTATTTTGGCTTTCCTTTTTACGGCCTTTTGGACGAAAAAAGGAAACGCCTGGGGGTTGTTGGATCTGCCCCGGGAACGCCGGGTTCATGAGATCCCCCGCCCTTATACCGGCGGTTTAGCCATTTTTACCGCTTTTAGTTTAACTCTTCTTTGCACCGGCGGATTTTCCTTTCCTCACCTGGGGCCGATCTTGGGCGGGGGATTGGCCATCTTCCTTTTGGGCCTTATTGATGATAAATATGATTTACCGGCCGGAGGAAAACTGATCATCCAGATCCTGGTCGCCGCCTTCGTTACCGGCGCCGGGGTGCGCATTGTTTATTTAACCAATCCCTTCGGGGACATGGTAGCCTTAGGCTGGCTGGGCTATCCCCTGACCATTATCTGGTTGGTCATGACGATGAACATTATTAACTTGATTGACGGGTTAGACGGTTTGGCCGCCGGAGTCTCGGCCATTGCCGGGGTGAGTCTGCTCATCATCGGGGTAAGCCTGGAACAATCGGCCGCTGTTTTTCTCTGTGCGATCTTGATCGGGGTATTACTCGGTTTTCTCCCCTATAATTTTTACCCGGCCCGGGTTTTTATGGGGAATTCCGGCGCTTATTTCCTAGGGTACTTGTTGGGGGTTATTTCGGTGATGGGGGCTTTAAAGCTACCAACCGTCTTGGCCTTGGCCATTCCCGTTTTTGCGATGGGGATTCCCTTTTTGGATACGATTTGGGCGGTCTGGCGGCGCTGGCGGAGCGGTAAACAGATCATGCACCGTGACCTTTATCATATCCATTATTTATTGCTCACTTCCGGGCTGGGCACGAGAAAAACCGTTCTGCTGCTTTATGGCTTAAGTTTACTCACCGGGTTGGCTTCGGTCTTTCTGTCCCGGGTTACATTATTGATTGGCCTCTTGATTTTACTGACGGGGTTGGGCTTGAGCTTTCTCTGCTTCCGGCGGTTACTGATTATGCAAACCGCCGCCCGGGAACGGGAAAGCGAACTGGAGTCCGGCCCCTCACCCAACTCCCTTGAGGGCGAAAAGCCGGGAGGAATTCAGACAGGGATGGGGAGGTGATTAAGATCTGGCGGGAACTCGTCTTTAACACCCGTGCCGCTACGGACTTTTTGGAGATCACCGGTGCTTTGGCGGCCGATCTACAAAAAGCTGGAATAAAGGAAGGGGTGGGGACGGTTTTTATCCCCCATACCACCGCCGGTTTAATGTTGAATGAGAATGCCGATCCGGATGTCCTTTACGATCTGAAAATGGCTTTGGAACAAATCTTTCCGTCCTCGCTCAACCGGGCTCACCGGGAAGGGAATTCGGCAGCCCACCTCAAGGCGGCCTTGGTCGGCGCCTCCCTTCAGCTTCCGGTGGCGGACGGACGGTTGCGGCTGGGGACATGGCAAGGAGTGTATTTGTGCGAATTTGATGGACCCCGGAGGCGCAGGATATTAGTGAGATGGGATGGTAATTAAATCGGGGTGATTTGATGCCGGATTACTACCGGATGGGCGCCTGCGCCGCCGCCGAAGCGCTGACGGCGAATCTGGAGATGGGGCTTACGGAAGAGGAGGCTGCGGCCCGGCTGGCGCAGTATGGTCCGAATGAACTGTTGAAGCAGTCCGGACCTACGATCTGGCAAAAGTTGGTTGCACAGTTGAAGAATTTTTTGATTGTTTTATTGTTGATGGCGGCGGCGATTTCCCTCTTGTTAGGGGAGGGCAGCGACGCCATTGTTATTTTTTTCGTGATACTGCTCAACACTGTCCTGGGGATTGTGCAGGAATTAAAAGCGGAAAAAGCCCTGGCTGCTCTGGAGAGCCTCTCCGCCCCCACGGCCAAGGTCTACCGGGAAGGAAAGACCCGGGAGGTGCCGGCCAGTCAACTGGTGCCGGGAGACTTAATCCTCTTCAATGCGGGGGCGTTTATCCCGGCCGACGGCCGGCTGGTGACCGCCGAGAATTTACAGGTCAATGAGGCAGCCTTGACCGGAGAATCGGCGCCGGTGGAAAAAGACGCGACCTTTATCGCCGGGGAAAAAACGCCGGTGGCGGAGCAGAAGAATATGGTCTTTAAGGGGACGGTTGTTACCTTCGGCCGGGGACGGGCGGTGGTCACCGGAACCGGCATGGAGACGGAGCTGGGGCGGATCGCCGGCCTCCTCCAAACCGGTGTTCAGGAGAAGACCCCCCTCCAGAAACGTCTGGACCTTTTTGGTAAACAAATCGGGCTGCTGGCGATCACAGTCTGCCTTTTCCTTTTCTTAGTTGGTCTTTTCCGGGGGAACCGTTTTCACGAAATGTTTTTCGTCAGTGTCAGTCTGGCCGTGGCCGCCATCCCTGAAGGTTTACCGGCGATGATCACAATTCTCTTGGCCCTTGGGGTTCAACGGATGGCGGCAGAGAAAGCGATCATCCGCCGGCTGCCGGCGGTGGAGACCTTGGGTGCGGCTACGGTGATTTGCTCCGATAAAACCGGCACCCTTACCCAGAATGCCATGACTGTACAGCGGATCTGGGCCGGAACGGAATGGTATGAAGTGACCGGGGAAGGGTTGCGCGCCGAAGGCGAGTTCCGGCGGGCCGGAGAAAGGGTGGCGGTGGAAAAGGATCCGCTGCTGACTTTGATCCTGAAAACCGGCGCCCTTTGTAATGATGCCGAATTCCGGCCCGCCGAAGCCAAGATCTTAGGCGATCCGACGGAAGGCGCTTTGGTTGTCGCCGCGGCAAAGGCCGGGCTGACCCGGGAGAAACTCCAAACCGCCTATCCCCGCTTGCGGGAATACCCCTTTGCTTCGGACCGGAAACGGATGAGTACCGTTCACCAGGGAAACCTGACCCCCCTGTTCGGGGGAGCGGGCAGAGAAGGCCCGATGAGTAAAGAGGGGAGAAAGGAAGCAATCAGCGCAGATGGGGTTGACCGGTGCTGGTTATTGACCAAGGGCGCCCCCGATCTGGTTTTGGAGCGGTGCAAATGGTGGTTGGATAGCGACGGGCCGCACGAGTTGACCCCCGCCCGCAAAGATGAACTACGCCAGATCAACCACCAGATGGCCGCCGAAGCCTTGCGCGTTTTAGCCTTTGCCTGCCGGCCCGATCCACCGGCCGGATCCTTTTCCGACGAGGAGATCGAAAGGGATCTGACTTTTATTGGATTTATGGGGATGATCGATCCGCCGCGGCCCGAGGTTCAAGCGGCGATCCGCCAGTGCCACCAAGCCGGGATCGCGGTGAAAATGATCACCGGGGACCACCAGGATACAGCGGGGGCTATTGCCCGGCAGTTGGGGCTGGCCGGGCCTGACGACCCGGTTTTGACCGGGGCTGACCTGGAGACCATGGCCGGGGTGGAATTGGCGGAACAGGTCGACCGGACCCCGGTCTTTGCCCGGGTCTCCCCGGAACATAAAGTCAGAATTGTGGAAGCCCTGAAGGAAAAGGGCGCTATCGTCGGGATGACCGGTGACGGGGTGAATGATGCCCCGGCCTTGAAAAAAGCCGATATCGGCGTGGCGATGGGACAGACCGGCACCGATGTGGCCAAGGAAGCGGCGGATCTGATCTTAGCCGATGATAATTTCGTTACCATCGTCCGGGCGGTCCAGGAAGGACGGGTCATTTTTGATAATATTAAAAAGGCCGTCTATTATCTCCTCTCTTGTAATTTGGGAGAGGTGATCACGCTTTTTGTCGCGATTACACTGGGCTGGCCGGTTCCCTTATTTCCCATTCAGATTCTCTGGGTTAACCTGATCACCGATTCACTGCCGGCTTTGGCCTTAGGGCTGGAGCCTCCGGAGGGTGAGGTTATGAAACGGCCTCCCCGCCCTCCCGAGAAAAGCCTCTTCGGCCGGAGGGCCCAACTTTCCCTCGGTATCTTTGGCGGGTTGATCGCCCTCCTGACCCTGGTGGCCTTCCGTTGGGGGTTACGCGAGTCGGTCCCGAAGGGGGAGACGATGGCCTTTGCCGCCCTTGGCCTTTGCCAACTGGCGCACGCCTATAATTTCCGTTCCCTCCGGGAGACGCTGGGGCGGCGGCGGGCGGTCCCGAATAAATATTTGCGGTACAGTACGGCCGGATCGGCCTTTTTGCATTTGCTTGTTTTTTCTACCCCCTGGTTACGACGGATCTTCCATCTGCAGCGTTTACCCTTTGACGATTGGCTGGTCATCGCCGGCTTGGCTTTGGCCCCCTTGCTCCTGGGTGAAGTCTGGAAGACAGCGGTGAAAGGAGGATTGGAAACCCCTTAAATCAACAAAGGGTTACGTGGTAAGAGGCCAAGGGGAAACCTTTTTGCGTGCCAAACGTTTTAGATCTACGGTGGCGTTGATTCGCGAACCGGCCAATCAGTAAGGCAGGCCAGCCACCATTGGTTCAGGGCAAGTTATTAATGATAAAGAGGGATAGCATGGAGAAAGAAGCCTGGGTTGTTGAGGTTGAAGCCGGGCAGGTCCGCTTACGGTACACGCGTCATACGGCCTGTCGCCATTGTGGCGCTTGCTTTGTTTTGGGGAAAGGTCCGGGGGAAGAGGAGATCGTTCTTCCCAAGAACCAACTGGAAGTGCGGAAAGGCGACCGGGTGGTGGTGGGCTTGCCCGGTACTTCTCTGCTGAAGGCCAGCTTGTTAGTTTACACCCTCCCTCTACTCCTTTTCCTCTTGGGGTATCTGGCCGGCGCCAAGACGGGTGACACCCTCTTCGGCGCCGCCCGGGCGGAGATCGGCGGGCTGATCGGTGGAGTCTTGGCCCTGGTTTTGACCTACGTGGGACTCCACTTCTATGACCGGCGGTTATCAAAAGCTACCCGTTATCAACCCCAGGTGCTCCGGATTGTGGAGCGGGCCTCGGGCGAATAATAGAGATGATTGTGCTGGCGGGACCAGGCGGGGACGCCTACATGGAGTAGCTGGCCTGGCTGAAGTAGGTGGCGAGGACTTCGGCGAAGAGTTCCAAGGAATAAGCCACTTCTTCCCAGGTTGATTGGTCATCCCCGAACTCGACGATGACCGAGCGGGGATGGAGATGCTGATTATACCGGGCCTCGGCTAAAATTATCCCGTGGGCTAAATTCGGGTAGAGGTGATCCATTACTTCCAATAAAGCGTTGGCAAATTGGTAATTCTTTTCCCACTCCGGATGGGGTAGCCCCAACCGATCGGAACCGACGACGAGAATAATCTTGGCGGCGGTTTTTCCTTTGATCGGTACTTTATGGTTCAACCCCGGCGTGGCATCCCGGTGGAGATCCAGCACGATGTCAAGGCCGGGGTGTTCCGCGAGGAGCTTTTTGACCGTCTCCTCCGAACGTTTGTAGGCATCCCGGAAGGGGTAATAATCATGGATCGTATCACAATGCAAGGTTTTGATCCCATATTTTTGGTTCAAAAGCGCGGTGAGGGTTTCTCCGGCCCGGACGATATCGCCACGGCCATTATGTAAATGGGTATTGCCACTGACTGGCACGTATGATTCGGAAGTGTGGGTATGATAAATTAAAACCCGGGGCGGTTCGGTCCGGGGGGTGGGAACCGGGTCGGTCACAGGTCCGGGGCGGGCCGGAGGCAACGGGGCAGGCCGTGGAGTAATTGGTTGTGGGACTGTCCTGGTCGCCGTATTTAGGAATGAATAGTTTTTCGCCAGGTTCTCCCGGGCCAGCAGCGGAAATTGAGCTTTAAACATCTCCTGGGGAGAAGGGTTCCGGATATTGATCAGAAAACGAAGAAGCAGATCGGCTCCCTTGGCATCGAGTATTGAATCGGGATCATCCTCGATCCGGTAGCGTTTAAAACCGGGAATCACTTGTGCGAAGAAGTTCCGGCCGACCTGGGAATCCAGGTGGTAAAGGCGTTTCAGATAAACAATGGGGTATGGTAAACCCCGATGGGGATCGAGTTCGACCAGACCGAACCCAATGGTGATGAAAAAAGTGAAGAAAGTGAGTCCGATCACCAAGAGAAAACGGAACCTTTCGGGCGTCATCAACTTTCTCGGTAGAGAGTCCATCTTTGCCCCCGCCCCCTGTCCTTAGGTCGTTGTCATTCACCTGTCATTGTAGAAATATATGCCAAGGATTAAAGGTTTAGACAATGGATTTCGCGGTCGGCGGTCCCTCCACCGGCGTTCAAGGAAAAAATCCCAATTCGGCTTGGGGGAGAAGGAATGATCCCCTTGAACGTCGAAGGGGGTTTATATTTGGACAAGGGGGAAATCCCATGCGGAAAAGAAAAGTTCCAGATGTAGTAATCAATCGTTTACCCTTATACTTAAGGGTGTTAGCGGAGATTGACCCCGAACAGACGCCAATCATTTCCTCCTACGAATTGGGCGAAAGGACGGGGATTACCCCGGGACAAATCCGGAAAGACCTTAGTTTCTTTGGGGTCTTTGGCAAACAGGGTGTGGGCTATGAAATTACCACCCTCCGGGCGGAACTTTGCCGTATTCTCAACCTGGACCGGGTGGTTAACGTGGGCCTGGTTGGTGTGGGCAACCTGGGGGAGGCTTTTCTCCGTTATGGCGCCGGCCGGCAAAAAGAAGTTTTAAACCGGGAAGGATTAGTCATTAAAGCGGCCTTTGACCAAGACGAGCAGAAGATTGGGCGCCACATCGCCGGGGTGGAGATTTTCCCGGTTTGGCAGATGCCGGAACTGATCGCCCGGTTGAAGCTGACCATTATGATTCTGACTGTCCCCGCCGGAGTGGCGCAGGAGGTCTTCGACACCTGTGTGGCCGGCGGCGTCAAGGCTTTTCTCAATTTCGCCCCGGTAAAATTGAAGATCCCGGCCGGGATCCGGGTTCATCATGCCGATTTTACCTTGCAGTTGGAAAGTCTGGCCTATTACAGTTGAGCATGGAAAACAGATGAACAAGAATAAACGAACCAATCAAGAACGGATTCGTACAATTACAAAGATCAGCGCCTATATGGCCCTGGGGGTTACCCTTAGCTTGCTCGAGACCTTTTTGATCCCCTTGGGTTTAGTGGTTCCGATCCCGGGGGTGAAAATCGGTCTGGCCAACGTGGTCACGCTCGTCTTATTGGTTACTGAAAGCCCCCGGTTATTGTGGCTGGTGACCGCAGGGAGAATTGTTTTGGCGGCTTTATTGACCGGAACCTTATTCTCGGTCACCTTTACCTTAAGTATCGGCGGGAGTATTGCCGCCTTGATCGTCATGGGTTTTTTATGGCGGCGGTTTCCCCGGGTTTTCAGCTTAATCGGAATCAGCATTATCGGGGCGGTTGCCCATAATTGCGGGCAACTCTTTACCTTGTACCTGCTGGTCCCCGGTACCGGGCTTCTTTATTTACTGCCCTGGGCTCTACTCTTGGCCCTTCCTTCCGGCTGGTTGACCGGAACTTTAGCCCGGCGGATCATTGCCCGCCGGCCGTGGAGGGAATGGGGAGAAGGGGGGGATACCCATGACGGAACTGGAAGGCGTTATTGACCGGATTACATTCCAAAATGAAGAAAATGGATATACCGTCGCCCGCTTGCAAACGGATGGCGAAACCCTGACGGTGGTAGGGTTTCTGCCGAACATCAGTAGTGGAGAAAACCTTCGTCTCACTGGAGACTGGATTATCCATCCTACTTACGGCCGGCAGTTTAAGGTGGAAGCCTTTGAGGTGCTTCCGCCGGTGACCCGTCAAGGGATCGAACGTTACCTGGGTTCCGGGTTGATTAAAGGGATCGGCCCGGTCACCGCCAAGAAACTGGTCCAAGCCTTCGGCTTGGAAACGTTGAAGATCATCGATGAAACCCCCGAACGGCTCATGGAGATAGAAGGGATTGGCCCGCAAAAAGCGGAAAAGATCGTCAAAGCCTTGGAAGAACAGCGCCAAATCCGGCGGATGATGGTCTTTCTGCGGGGAGTTGGGATTACTCCCGCCTTAGCCACTAAAATCTACCGGCACTACGGGGAACAGGCGGCGGCGATTATTAAGGAAAATCCCTACCGCTTGGCCGATGAACTCTTCGGAGTCGGGTTTAAAACCGCCGACCGGATCGCCGCCTTACTGGGACGGAAGGATCCCGCCGCCCTGGAGCGGGTCCGGGCCGGCATTCTTTATTATCTCGGAAAAAAAACGGAGGAAGGCCATGTTTACGTGCCAAAAGAGGGGTTTGCTGCGGAGGTCGGTAAAGAATTGGCAGCGCCGGCCGCCGTCGTGGAGCAGGCGATTAACGGTTTAGTACAGGAAAAAGAACTTTACCTGGAAGAAGGACGGCTTTACTTAGCGGTCTTTTACTGGTGTGAACGGCGGGTCGCCGAAAAGCTCCGTTTCCTTCTTCAGGAAAAGCCGGTGGAAAGGCCGCTTCTGTTTACCGACGAAGAATTAAAAAATCTCACCTTTGAACAGCGTTTGGCGGTGGAAAAAGCCTTTCAAGCCGGGGTTTTACTGATCACCGGCGGTCCGGGGACCGGGAAGACGACGACCATCCGCAGTTTGATCCGTTTATGCCGGTTACGGGGGGAAAAGGCGATGCTTGCCGCGCCGACCGGCCGGGCGGCGAAAAGACTGAAGGAGGCCACCGGCGAAGAGGCGAAAACCATCCACCGTTTGTTGGAGTTCGGCTACACCCCGGGAAGCGGTTTAAGTTACGGCCGGAACGAAGAACGCCCGCTGGAAGCCGACATCGTGATTATTGACGAAGTCTCCATGCTTGATCTCCCCTTATTTTATCAACTGTTAAGGGCGATTACCCCGGGAACCCGTTTGGTCTTAGTCGGTGACCAGGACCAATTGCCTTCGGTCGGCCCCGGTTCGGTGTTACGGGATTTAATCGCTTCGGAAGTGATTCCCCTGGTGCGCCTCAAGACCATCTTCCGCCAGGCGCAGACCAGTAAGATTGTGACCAATGCCCACCGGATCAATGAAGGGCGCATGCCTGAACTGACCGGGGCGGCCGATTTTTTCTTTATCAACGCCGCCGAACCCCGACAGATTGTCGATGAGGTTATCCGCCTCGTCACCTTGCGCCTGCCCCGTTATTTAAAATGCGATCCGGTGGAAGAGATCCAGGTGCTCTCCCCGATGCGCAAAACCCTGACCGGGGTGGACAACCTCAATCTCCTCCTGCAGGAGGCGTTAAATCCGCGGAGCGGTAACACGCCGGAGATCCGCTTTGGGGAACGGGTCTTTCGTCCACGGGATAAAGTGATGCAGATCCGGAACAACTACGCCAAGATGGTCTTCAACGGGGATCTGGGGAAGATTGTCCGGATCGATCCGGAAGAGCAACAGGTGACCGTGGCCTTCACCGACGAAGAAGCAGAGCGGCAGTTGAATTATGCCTATGAAGAACTGGATGAACTGGTTTTGGCCTATGCCATTTCGGTGCATAAGAGTCAGGGTAGTGAGTATCCGGTGGTGGTTATCCCGGTCACGACCCAACATTATCTCTTGTTGCAACGGAATTTGTT
The DNA here is from genome assembly GCA_012735135.1 of Bacillota bacterium. Classification (GTDB taxonomy): domain Bacteria; phylum Bacillota; class UBA4882; order UBA10575; family UBA10575; genus Capillibacterium. The sequence continues at coordinate 14,996 of JAAYHY010000018.1, forward strand.
ATACACCGGGATTACCCGGGCGAAAAAAATGGTGGTGCTGGTGGGGACGAAAAAAGCCCTGGCCATTGCCGTCCGGAACAATAAAATCGAAGACCGTTATTCTTGGCTGGCGGCGTTGTTGTCCGGTTGGGAAGAAAAAGGCGCCGGAGCAGAGTTATAATGAAGAGGGTGGGAACAACCGGCGAGAAGGCAAAGACCCAGGTCAGACCGGCGCCGGCGGAGGTTGAATCCTTATGTTGTCGCCTACTTACTATCCGGTGGTTTGTCAAAGAGGTGCGGTGTGGGAGGTGCACCTCATTTCCGACCCCGCTCTCGTCCAACAGTGGGCGGCCACCAACGGATGGGGCCGGGTCTGGGCTTGGGACCGGCCTTTCCCTTTATGGTTGGGGGAGAAGCTTGAGGAGAAGCTCGGGGCAATCCTTCAGGGAACCCCCGGGAACAAGCTTGGCGCAAAGCCGGGACAAGGCTTTGCGGCCGGAAAGCAAACTGTTCTGCTCCATCGGCTAGGAAAGGTCTTGGCGGGAACCGCCCGGCGTTACGGCGTCAAGGGGGAAGGGGCCTGGGTGGAGCTGACGGAAGAAACTTTTGGGTTTGTTCCACCGGTGGCCGTTGCGGGCGAAGGATTGGACTCCGGACCTCGTCTCCACCCGTTCATCCATAAGCTGCTTCCCGGCCGTGCGTTGACCTCCGCAGAATTGGAGCGGGTTTTAGAACGGGCCGGGGTGAAGACGACGAGCTACCAATTGAACGTGACCCTTCAGGAATTAATCCTGGCGGGAAAGGTGGAACGGGTAGCAGCAGTCGGCTTGGACCGTTGGGACCGTTTTTATTGCCGCCGTTGTGGTGAGCGGGAGCGGATCTTTGTCGAGCAACCGGCTTTTTCGCCCTCTCCTTGCCGGGTCTGCCACTCCTGCCGGGAATTGGGGGTCCTCACCGATGGGACTCCCCTTTACCGGTGGCGGGGCGGGGAACCGCCGGCCAAACCGGCCGGGGAGATTCCTCCCCTTGTCCTTCCCGCCTTAACCGTCTGGCAGGAACGGGCGGCGGCGGATATCTTGGCTTTCTGGCGCCGGCCCGGCGCCCGGACCCTATTGGTCTGGGCGGTCTGCGGAGCCGGCAAAACCGAGGTCGTTTTTCCCGTCATCCGGGAAACTTTAGCCGCGGGGAAGCGGGTGCTTTTGGCGGTGCCACGCCGGGAGATCGTCCGGGGACTGGGCGAACGGGTTAAAACTTGTTTTCCCGGTCTTGCTTTTAC
>JAAYHY010000019.1 GCA_012735135.1 Bacillota bacterium
GGTTAATATCCTGACGGGCGTATGGAATCTGCTTCATTCTGCACCCAGCCTTCTTAGCTCTTCCACCGTCAAAAAGACCGGATTGGTGTCGGAACGGTACTCACATCCTTCGACAACCTGGCGTCCACCCTCTCCCGTTGGTAGATGTTTGTAGTCAGGTTTGCCGAAAGTGTGGATCGGCGGTTGGATTAGGTAAAAATCGGTAAACTCGAGGGTTAAATGGGATGCTTCGGCCGGGATCATCAGTTCATGCAGTTTTTGCCCGGGCCGGATCCCAATGATCTTCATCTTCAGATCTTCACCAAAGGATTTCACTAAATCGGTGATGCGCATCGAAGGAATTTTCGGCACAAAAACCTCCCCGCCCTGCATCCGGGCGAAGTTTTTCAGAACAAAATCAACACCTTCTTGAACCGTAAACCAAAACCGGGTCATCCGCGGATCGGTCACGGGTAGCTCCTTCGCCCCTTCGCCTACCAGTTTCTTAAAGAGGGGCACCACCGAACCGCGGGAACCAATCACATTCCCGTAACGGACTACGGCAAAACGGGTTGGCAAGCCACCGGCGATGTTATTGGCGGTCACAATAATCTTCTCCATGACCATCTTGGTGGCCCCGTAGAGGTTGATCGGATTCACCGCCTTGTCGGTGGAAAGGGCAATCACTTTCTTCACCCCGTTTTCCAGAGCAGCGTTCACCACATTCTCGGCGCCGTTGATGTTGGTTTTAATAAACTCCATTGGGTTATATTCAGCCGCCGGTACCTGTTTTAAAGCCGCGGCGTGAATGACATAGTCCACTCCGCGCATCGCCTGGCTTAAGCGCTCCCGGTCACGGATATCACCGAGAAAATAACGCATCTGCGGTGCGTTAAAGACCAGTTGCATCTCGTATTGTTTTAACTCATCACGGGAAAAGACAATCAACCTTTTTAATTTGTATCTTTTTAGTAAGGTCTGGACACAGCAACGCCCAAAAGTACCGGTTCCCCCGGTAATTAGTACCGTTTTCCCGTCAAACAATTTGCCCCACCCCAACTAATTAACATTATCCAACGTTGCAATAAACTGCTTTATCGTCCCGTATTCCTTGGTCATGCTTTCGAAATCGCTTTGCAGATTAGTCACGAGACGCTTAAATACATTTACGATCGCTTCGCCCTTGCGCACTGGATCGTTCTCAAAACGTACATCATCGATTTTCTTGGCGATCAGTTCCAACTCAACCCTTCGGCCGGGTTGAATAAAAACTTGGAAAAACTGGTTTCTGATTAGTTTTTTCAATTCACGGTTAAAACGCTCAATCTGTTTTTGCTGTTGATCATGGTTGGCCGCGGACCCAAGCCTTTCCAGGTTTGAGAAAGCCTTGCTTAACCTGGTGATCGTCTCCGGTAAGGCGGAATGCTCCCGCTCCATCCTGGCCTGTTGCCGGAGGAGATAATCCCGGTCATAATCACAAGTTGCCGCCGGGAACCAACCGGGCTCGACCACTCGCCGGGTCAACCGTTCGGCGATTACCTTTTCCAAGGGAATGAAAGTGGTGCCAGCGATTTTCGCCCCGCCCTTGGTGGTGTTGATAAACTCCGCCCCGGGATGGTCGGCAATGATCCGTTCAAGTTCGAAGCGCATTTGGTTGTAATCCTCCAGTGTATAGACCTGTCGACCATCCACCGCTTCGGTCAGGATAGCTTTTTTGCGCCATTCCTCGGTGACCTCGGGTTTATAATAGGGAATCCCGCCGGCGTAACGGTACTCGCCGCGGAAAGCCAGATTTTGCCCGACAAAGATCACCGGATCAAACCCAAGGTGCTTTAGGACTTGGACCAGGACCACCGAAACAGTGCTGCTATCGTTGAAAGTCTGAAGTTCAGTCCCGTCTTTTAACCGCAGGTGATACGGAGCAACCGTGTCCTGGCTATTGATCATATGGGCTTTGGGCCCCGGGTACTTCTCCAGGGTAATCCCAACAGTGCTGCCAAAGATTAAAGGAATTTCCGTAATCTTCTTTTCATAAACCTGCTTATAAACACCGTCAAACTTATTGGGGTCATAAGAAGTAGCCGCATCGGGGTAAATACCGTTATTGAGTAACGGCACCAACCCGGACCCGGCGGAGAAGATATAAGCCAATCCTTTTTCCTTGATCACTCTCAGGTTTTCGATCTCATCCAACAAAGAAGGCCCGGCGGCGACAATCAAAGCCGGGATCCCCTGAAAGCGGTCCTTTTCGCGAAGGATATTGGGGGTGGTTAAAAGATATTTGAAGTTACGGATGCTGTTTAACGTCCATTTACGCTGGTATGCAGCGTTGGCGTTAAGATTCAATCGCTTCGAGGCCAGCATCCTTTGGAAAATGGCCAGAAATTCTTTGGCAAGCTCCGGAAAGGCCTGTTCGTAACTGGGCAGCATCACAAATAAGACGTTCCCGTCGCTAAAGTCGGTAAAATCTTTCAACAAGAGAGGACGGTAAGCCGGATTTGTTTCCACATAAAAGTTTTTCAGTTGCTTAAGCGGCAAGTTGGAAAGGGGCCGTGTCGCCAGATAAGTGGAGAGAATCTCCGGAACCGGTTCGTATAGGGTAAACTCCAGGTTAGGAAACTTCCGCATGAAAGCTTCAAGATGATACCCGAGACCAATCCCGAAAAAGAAGACATGGCGGTAATTTTCAACTCCGGTAAATTGAGCAATAAAACGTTCCGCTTCCGCTTCCGGGTTGTAACTGCTATGGAGATAAAGGGTTTTCCCGTCATTTACCACCTTTAGGGTTGGCGCTCCATTTTTCGCCGTTATAACCTCCAATGAAGGAAAAACTTTTCCTTCCAGGGGTTTAATCGCCTGCCATAACAGGGGAAACCTTTCGGTTAAAAAGTTAAGGTTATCAATTAAGATCATTACCGTAACCCTCAGCCTTCAATAATTCCCCCATTCCCTTCTCCAAAGAGGAAAACAAGGGTAATATTTCATATTGCAAAAGATCGCCAAGCAAAACATGGTCGGAATTTTCAAGCGCTTCTTGGAGAAGTCTGCTTTTCGCTTGGAATTCTGTTCCCCACCGCGAATTAGCCTCTGTCCCGGGGTGGTAACTTTCAATAGCGGTAACCGCCTCCAGAAGCCATTGTATACCTTCCAGTAATTGATCAAATTTACTCCAGGATTCGTTGGTCGGACCGCGGTAAAATTCCACACTTAATTGCTCCACTTCCGGGCGAGCCCGTTCCAAATAATCGCTCACACTCTGCATCGTCTCCACCATCAATACGCGGAAACTTTTCAGCCTGACTTCGATTTCTTGAATTTCATCAATCCGTTGACTAAGATAAAGGGCAAAATCAGTCTCAATCTCAACTCCGTCGACCGTCATGGAAGAAAAAATGTAGCCTGTACCGTTCAGCTTTTCTTCGATTTTTGTAAATAACTCCCCAATCGAGGAGAGATCATTCGCCAGCTCCAATTCCTGATCAAGTATTTTTACCCGCAAAATTTATACCCCCAATAAACTCATTTCCGCCTCCATAACAAAGATATCGGCCATTTCCGGTGGAAAGTTAAGGGCAAGCCGGCCATAAATGCAAAAAAAGTAAAGACCCGGTCTTTACTTTTTTTTCTCCTTCCACATGTCGTTTAGTTCATCGATGCCGACGCCGGCTTCCGCCGCCTTCCGGTTCTCTTTCTGGATCTCCAGGTATACCTCCTCGCGGTGGACGGAAATCCGTTTCGGCGCGCTGATGCCCAGTTTAACCTGATCCCCCTTAACTTCGACCACCGTCACTTTTACATCGTCACCGATGATGATGCTCTCGTTGGTTTTTCTGGTCAGTACCAGCATTTAAATCCTCCTTGACTTTAAGCTCACCGTTCTTCCCCGTGTTTTATGGCGCAGTAATCATTTCCCTACCGTAAATAAGCTACCCGTTAAGGGCCTCTCTAATGCTTCCTATTCCTATATTTCCTTCCCTGGCAAGAAAGAGCCGACCAAAAGAGGACATTGCTTATTTGGCCGCCGCCACCGATGATGAGGTTTGCTTCGCCCATAACGGACAACGGAGGGGATAGCCGCTTTCACCTAAAATCACCTGCATCCCTTTTTTCGTCGTCTTATTAATAACAATCGGCGCTTGGAGATTGATGGTGGCTTCTTCCGGCTTCCCCGGGGGAATGGTCACTACCGCCAGCACCAACACTTCCTCCAATTTGGAAATTTCCAATTCTTCCTGTTGGGCCGCGGTGAGTTCGAAATCATAATCGGGACAGATCAGAAAGGGGGAAAGGACAATAAAGGCTGTCTCCACTTGCCGGCAGGATTGCAAACAGCCAAAAACCGAATCCTCATGCTGGATAAAAAGATACTCTTTATCTTCCTCAAAACCGGGCAGTCCCGCCGGAAAATGAAAAATCTCCTCCGGGGCTGCTTCAACTTCACCATAAAACTTGGTCTTAACCTTCATTTTTCCACCTCACCACTTCAATGGGCGCTCTGCACTTATATGTAATTGACGAGGGTACTGCGCATAATCCGCGCGCTGGTGGCCAGTGCGGCTTGATAAACGCTTTCTTGCATCATCAGGTTCATGGTAACCTCGGCATAGTCCGTATCTTCGATCTTGCTGA
>JAAYHY010000020.1 GCA_012735135.1 Bacillota bacterium
ACCCTCTATCCTGTGTGGTCTTGGGCACCGGCAAAATCCTGGAGAATCTGGATAAAAGCAACTTGATTGTCGGCAGCCGTTCCGTTTAGGCGGACCAAAGCACAGCGGTATCCATTGAAAACAGGGCAGCGGGACTCACTGCCTTTTTTCAATTTTAGGATAAGGAGGTGATTGTATGCTGAGAGGACTTTATACAGCGGCATCCGGAATGAACCACGAATTAAAGCGGCTTGATGCCATCGCCAACAATTTGGCCAATGTCAATACGGCCGGTTTCAAGAAGGATGAGATGATTGCCGCCGCTTTCCGGGAAGAGTTATACTACGCGGTTCAGCGCCGGACCGTGCAACCGATTGGCTTTGCCCCCCTGGGGGTGGAAACGGACCAAAGCTTTACCTATTTGACCCCGGGGACGGTAATTACGACCGATAATCCCTTGGACCTGGCGATCATCGGGGAAGGTTATTTTCTGATTGAAAGTGGCGACAACCAGTACTTAACCAGAAACGGTCACTTTACCAGAAACGCTGAAGGATACCTGGTCACCGAGAACGGCGATTTGGTTTTGGGCGAAAACGGCGCCATCCGGTTGGACGGGCCGGTCACCGTCAGTACCGACGGGGAAGTCCGGGTCAACGGCCAGGTTGTAGACAGGTTGCTGATCGTGATGCCCAACGAGGAAGCGTCCCTGGTCAAAGAAGGCCACAGCCGTTTTCTTTTTGACGGGGGCTGGACAAGGCTGGAGGTTCCTTTGGTGCAGCAAGGCGCCTACGAAAACTCCAACGTCAATACGATCGAAGAGATGACCAAGATGATCGCCGTAACCAGAGCCTATGAAAGTAACCAGAAGGTAATCGCCGTCGAGGATGAAGTGATGAATAAGATTGCCAACGAGATTGGCCGCGTATAAAGGAGAGACGGGGGCCGGACCTGTCAAGGAGGTCCCCTGGACAACCGTTGACTGACCGAGACGGTTGAGCATTGAAAGCAGGGAGGTAAGGTAATTGATTAGAGCATTATGGACGGCCAGTTCGGGTATGAATGCCCAACAGACCAATATTGATATTATCTCTAACAACTTGGCCAACGTGAATACGGTTGGTTTCAAAAAGTCCCGGGCCCAATTTCAGGATTTGCTCTACCAAACGATCCGGGCGGCCGGGACCACCACCGCCCAAGGGAATATGAACCCCAGTGGTTTGCAAATAGGCCATGGCGTGCGGATGATCTCCTCCAGTAAATCCTATGGCCAGGGTGATGTGATTCAGACCGGAAATGCGCTGGATCTGATGATTGAGGGCGATGGCTTTTTCCAAGTAATGTTACCGGATGGGAACATCGGTTACACCCGGGACGGCAACTTCAAGGTGGACGGCGAGGGCCGGATCGTCAATAATGACGGTTACGTCCTCCAACCGGAGATTTGGGTGCCGGAAAATGCCACCGAGATTATCATCGGGACCGACGGCACAGTGAGCGTAAGGATTGCCGGGGAGCAAGACCCCCAGGAGATTGGCATGATTGAGCTGGTCCGCTTTTTGAACCCGGAAGGACTGGTCAATATCGGACGGAACATCGTGCTTCCCTCCAATGCCTCCGGTGAACCCCAGTACGGCACCGCCGGCCTGGATGGTTTTGGCAACATCACCCAGGGCTTTCTTGAGATGTCCAATGTTAAAGTGGTGGAAGAGATGGTTAATCTGATTGTGGCCCAACGGGCCTACGAAGTGAACTCGAAGGCAATCCAAGCGGCCGATGAAATGTTGCAGACCGCGAATAACCTGAGACGTTAAGCTTGAAATGAAACTCCGGCGGTTTTTCCTCCTTAGTTTCCTGGGCGCTGTCCTAATTAGCTTGCTCTCAGCGGCGGCCGCCGAGGCGAAAATCGTCATTACCATCCCACCCGCCGTTGAGGTGGCGGGGGAGGTAATGTACCTGGGAGAGGTGGCCGAGATCGTTGCCCCTTCCGACCAGCGGGAGAAGATTGCCCGGATTAACCTGGGGCGGGCGCCCCGTTATGGGGAGACCGCCTGGCTTTACCGGACCAATCTCCTTTACCTCCTGGAACGTTCAAACCTGAAGGACGGTTATACACTGGAGATGCCGGCGAAAGTGCGGGTGACCAGGGCTAGCCAAATGCTGACGACGGAGTTGATCCTGACGGCGGTCGAGACGTTCCTGCAGGCGCAGGCTTCTCCTTACTGGACGAGTTGGCGGGTGGAACTCAGCCGCTTCCAGGAACGGCGCATTCCCCAGGGAAAGCTGGAGTTAAAGATTGCAGGAGAGCAAACCCCTTTAAAACCGGGGCTCAACACCTTTCGCGTCGAGGTGGCCGTGGATGGTGAAGCTTTTATCACGCTTCCGGTGGCGGTGCGGCTGACGGTGGAAGCCCCGGTTTACGTGACGACCCAAAAACTAAACCGTTACACCATCCTTTCCGAAAATAGTCTCCGCCGGGAGATCCGGACGCTGGTCACGGGGAAAGAATGCCTTACGCCGCTGGCGGTGGAGGAATACTGGGTGATCCGGGATCTGCCGGCGGGCAAAGTGTTAATGAGTGAGGATCTACAGGAAAAACCTTTGATCCTCAAAGGCAGTGAAGTCCGGTTGGTACTCACATCCGGGCCGGTCCAGGTGGAACTGACCGCCCAAGCCGAAGAGCATGGCTGGTTGGGCGAGCGGATTACCGTCACCAACCTGGGAAGTAACCGGCAGTTGACGGCGACGGTGACTGGACCCGGCATGGTGGAGGTGACTTTAGAATGAAAAGGATAATCCTCTTTTCTTTGGTGGGGATTTTCTTGCTTGCCGCCGTCGGTGCGGAGGCAAGATCCTTATGGACGGAGAAAAGCGGTTCTTATTTTACGAAACCCCAACGCCAATTTAGGGGGGGCGATTTATTAACGATCATTATTTCGGAACAATCTTCAGCGACTTCCAAAACGGGAGTCAATTCCGATGAGGATAGTTCTTTTGTGGTGGGGCCGGGCGCCGGGCTCCTCACCGATCTTCTCCCTTACTTGAAAGGATCCTTTGGCACTAGTTATGACGGGGCTTCCGGGACGAATAAAGCCGGAAGTATCAAGGCGCAACTGACGGTCCGGGTGGTTGATATTGATCAAAACGGCAACCTCTGTTTTGAAGGGAAGAAAGAGATCACGGTCAATCAGGACCGGCAGCAGCTGACCTTTAGCGGTACAATCCGGCCGGAAGATGTGCGGGTTGACAATACTGTTTATTCGACTTACGTGGCCGATGCCAAGATCGAGTATCTGGGTGATGATTATGGAACGAAGAAGGGTATTATCACCCGGGCCTTAGAATGGTTGTTCTAGGGGGGCGTGAGGTGAAGATTGTGGGACAGGACAAAAAGAAAAAACGTGCGGCCTATAGCCCCTTCTTGTTTTTAATTATCCTTTGTCTCTTTCTCCAGCCGGTGCTTGTTGGCGCCCAGCAGGAGGGGACCGTGACCGTCCGCATTAAAGATGTGGCCCGTTTAGAAGAGGACCGGAACAACCAACTGACGGGTTTTGGCTTAGTGGTGGGTTTAAACGGGACCGGTGACGGGAGTCAAGGCTTTGCGCTGGATATGGTCTTGAATTTTCTCGCCCATCACGGTTTCACGGTTGACCAGTCCAATCTCCGGGTGCGTAACATCGCGGCGGTCGCTTTATCGGCGACGCTGCCCATGTATAAAAAAAGCGGTGACGAGCTGGAGGTGACCGTTTCCTCAATCGGGGACGCCAAAAGTCTGCAGGGAGGAATCCTGCTCCAATCGCCGTTGACCGGCGCCGACGGTAATGTATATGCCGTGGCCCAGGGACCGGTGGTCGTTGGTGGTTTTACCGCCGAAAGCAGCCGGGGAAGCCGGCAAACCGCCAATCAACCGACGGTCGGGTTTACCCAAGCCATTGTGGAGCGGGAAGTTCCGGTGGAGCAAAAAACCGATGCTTTGCGGTGGGTGCTTGCCAACCCGGATTACACGACCGCCCAGAGAGTGGCGGAAACCATCAACACCTACTGGGGGGAAGAACTGGCATCCCCGGAGACGAAAGCCGCAATCCGGGTGGCCATCCCCGAAGATTACCGTCATAACCCGGTGGCGTTCATTGCAACGCTGGAGAATTTACCCATTACGCAGGAGCAGACCGCGAAAGTGGTGGTGAATCCCCGGACCGGAACGGTGGTCTTTGATGAAAATGTGCGGATTGCGCCGGTGGCGGTGACCCGGGGCAATATTACCCTGCGGATCGGTTCGCAAAGGAAGGCTGGGCAGACACTTTCCGCTTCCGGACAGGAAGAAAATCCGGCGGGGAAGACGGAGGAGGGCCCCCTGGTGGCCTTACCGGCCGGGACTTCCTTGGCGGAGATTGTCCGGGCTCTAAATGCGGTGGGCGCGACGCCCCAGGACATTATCAACTTAATTATCGCCATTGACCAGGCGGGCGCTTTATACGGGGTTTTGGAGATTAGATAAGAAGAAATTGGACGGAAATTTTGACGCAATAAGGGAGCGGTTTGGATGAAGATTGATTCTCGTCTGCCGGTGAGGCCTTTCCCTCCGACACACAACGAAAAAAAGGCCTTAACTGAAGAAGAACGGCAGTTAAGGGAGAAGGGTCAGGAGTTGGAAGCGATCCTCTTGCAAAAGATGGTCGAAACCATGTTCCAAGGAGAGACCAACCTCTTTGGCAAGGGGGTCCAGGGTGATTATTTTCGCGGACTCTTTGCCGAAGCCTTGGCCAAGGAATTGGCGAAAAATCCCGGCTTGGGGCTGGCTGATCAAATAATCCAGTCCTATCCAAAAAGGCAGGATTAGTCAATTAGTTTAGTTCGTAGGTAGAAAAATTACCGAATTAAAAAGGTGTGCCATTAAGATGGCACCCTTTTTTTGATGCAATATCCAATTCTTTTCTGTGACTAGTATTGTCTAAGATAGAAACAATTCGGGATACATGTTAAAATACAGAAAAATCATTAATATAATACTAAAGAACAAGGGGTGTGTAATGATCGTAAAAATAGGAATCTGCGAAGACAATGTGGATCAATTATTAACGAATGAATTCTTGGTCGAGGATATTTTAGATGAATATGTGTAATTGGCGTGACGAAACTTTTATATGCCGCCTTTTCACCATATCTAAGTCAATATTTCAGCGGTGTTCTTTATAGTAAAGACTTAACCTTGGAAAAGGCTTTATTTCGCTTAGAGGTTTTATTTTACACCTACAATTGCTTATTTTTACCAAGCATGGTCATTATCCTGAGTCACTCGTTTAAAGTATCTGCCTCTTTGCTCTTTCCGCTTTTTGTTTTAATAATTGACCGCTTAAAAATAAAGCATATAGCAAGATTTTGCTCATATTATATTTATTTGTTATTTCTACCTGCTGTGTTTTATATTTTATAATGAATTCCATTGGCAGTCCCAATATTAGTGGTAAGGTTTTGTATTTTAGAGAATAGCCGATTCCTATCGTTTATTTTTCCTTGGAATATAATTCTATATCCTTTCGTCAAAATACAAAACTCAGCCGGAGGGGAAAAGATCAAAGATTCCTTAATCCTCGTGGCATATTCGATAATATATTATTGTGTCGTAGAGATGATCTCAAGGTATCTGACTAAACGCAAGTGGGTTAAGTAATTGATGGGATAAAGTAAAAACGCTAGATTAGACCGCACAATAATGACGATCGGCAGAAATCGGTTTAAAGGATTAACAAAGGTACTGGAGAAGAAAAAGGGCTGGCTATTTTCTGGAGATTAATAAGTAACATTTTTATCTCCTAAATATCCAGCCCTCTTCTTTATTGGCTAACAGCTTTAGCCCGGTGGGCGATGTCGGTCCGGTAGTGGGCGCCGTCGAAGTGAATGGCGGATACTCCCCGGTAGGCTTTGGCCAGGGCGGCTTGGAGCGTCTCGCCCCAGGCGGTGACGGCCAAAACCCGGCCGCCGGCGGTCACCACGTTCTTCCCTTGGGTGGCGGTCCCGGCGTGGAAGACACAGACCTCCGGCAAGGCCGCCGCCTGGTCCAGGCCGGTGATGATTTTCCCGGTCTGATAGGGGCCGGGGTAACCGGCGGAGGCCATGACCACACAGGCGGCGTGCCGGTCATGCCAGGTGACGGTTTGCCCGGCCAGTTCTCCGTGGATCACCGCCAGCATGATCTCCAGCAGGTCGCTTTGGAGGCAGGGGAGGATCACCTGACACTCGGGGTCGCCGAACCGGACATTGTACTCCAGGACCTTCGGCCCTTCCGCCGTCAGCATCAAGCCGGCATAGAGGACGCCCCGGTAAAGGAGGCCTTCCTGCCGCAGACCATCAATGGTCGGCTGTAAAATCTCCCTTTCCACTTGTTTTAAAAGTTCGGGGGTCAAAACCGGCGCCGGCGCATAGGCGCCCATTCCCCCCGTATTCGGCCCTTGGTCCCCGTCATAAGCCGCCTTGTGGTCCTGGGCCGGAACCAGCGGGACCACGGTGTTCCCGTCGGTAAAAGCGAGAACGGAGACTTCTTCGCCGGTGAGGTATTCTTCGACGATGACCCGGGCGCCGGCTGGACCGAATTCCTTTTTCAGCAACATCCCTTCGACGGCCTGCTCCGCTTCGGCGACAGTCTGCGCCACCACCACCCCTTTCCCGCTGGCCAGCCCGTCGGCTTTGACGACGAGGGGGGCGCCTTTTTCCCTGATGTAAGCGATGGCCGCTTCCGCATCGGTAAAGGTCCGGCTTTCCGCCGTCGGAATCCGGTATTTGTGCATCAATGTTTTGGCAAAGCTTTTACTGGCTTCAAGCCGGGCGGCGGCTTGCACCGGGCCGAAGATGGGGAGTTCCGCCCGCTGGAAGGCATCGACGATCCCGGCGGCCAGGGGTGCTTCCGGCCCCACCACCGTCAGGTCGATCTTTTGCTCCCGGGCAAAGGCGAGCAAACGGTCAAGCTCTGTCCCGCCAATATTCACACACTGGGCCAGCTCGGCAATCCCGGCGTTTCCGGGCGCGCAGTAAAGCTGATCCACCCGGGGACTCTGTTTCAGTTTCCAGGCGAGGGCATGCTCCCGTCCGCCGTGGCCGACGATTAAAACCCGCATCTTTTTCTTCCCCTCCTTGGCGCTCTGCTTCGGGTTATTTTTGGCAAAGCAAAAGAGCATGATGTAAGATATAAGCGAATGATTAGTGTTTGAAGTAACGGGTGCCGGTGAAGACCATGGCCAGCCCCCGCTCATTACAGGCCGCGATTGATTCGTCATCCCGGACCGAACCGCCCGGCTGGACAATGGCGGTTACCCCGGCGGCGGCGGCCACGTCCACCGTATCCCGGAAGGGGAAGAAGGCATCGGAGGCCAGGACGCTGCCGGCGGCCTGCGCACCCGCCTGTTCCAGGGCAATTTTGGCGGCGCCCACCCGGTTCATCTGCCCGGCGCCGATCCCGATGGTCCGGCCGTTTTTCACCAGGACAATCGCGTTGGATTTGACATGCTTGACAACTTTCATGGCAAAAATCAAGTCTGCTTCTCTGGCGGGATCCGCTGCGCGGGTCGTGACAGTCCG
>JAAYHY010000004.1 GCA_012735135.1 Bacillota bacterium
AATTCCAGGAACCATGGTTGGACGCAAACCATACTTCTTTGGGTCTAAAACTTTATTCCAACCATACCCTTGATCTCTCCTCCAAGAATTTAAGCGGCGGGGTTTTCCCCGGAAGGGAACAACCGGAGAACAAGTACACCTATAACTAAACTATTTCTCATGTTCGCGCCAATCTTACTTTGAAAGGCTAAGACTGTCGTAGTAATGATTAAATAGAAATTCAAAGTAATCATATGCGTCGGACTAAGTTCTTTGAAGCTGTAAGCAAGGAAAAAGTAGATTGTGATGAGGCTCACGATCACCCCTTCAATAATGATTAATTTAAAATCATGGTACAAAGTGATCACTGCCAAGCAATAGTATAACAAGATATAATCGGCGATATCCTGACTAAATGAAATGATCATGAATGTTAATAAGGACATCCCGACCAAAATAACATACCTGACCTGCTCCTCATACTTCCTTTTGTAAGTCATATAAGTGGCAATACCTGTCCCTAAAAAACCGATCACAACCAAGGCGATTACTTCCTTAAGCGGAGCCTTGTTAAGATAATTAGAGATCATGCCGAGAAAGATGGAAAACCATAATATCTTTAAAACCAGTTTGTTTCTACTGTGAACAATATTGCTTTTCTCCATTATACCCTCCAAATATCAATAAATTTTTTACTTCCGGGTAGGTTTCCTTTTTTTATAAAAAACATAGTATTTATTCGTTACAACCTGGTTCATTCCTCTACCCCGATGCGAAAAATGACTAAAATAGCATCCAATATCCTTTTCTAACGATCAGACCGGTCAATAGAACCAAAAAAGCCCTTGGCTTTGTCTGCAAACAAAACCAAGGGCTTGATTAATTTATACTTCCCAATACGGCTCCTCTGACCCCTTAATACCCCCGGGGATGGCTCTGATGCCAGCGCCAGGCGGTAGCAATGATCTCTTCCAGCGCCGGGTACTTGGGGTTCCAACCCAATTCTGCTTTGATCTTCTCCGACGATGCCACCAAAACGGCCGGATCACCCGGACGGCGCGGTCCGTCGATCACCCTGATCTCCTTTCCCGTTACTCGCCGGGCAGTCTCAATCACCTCGCGATTGGAATACCCTTGCCCGTTCCCCAAGTTATAAATGGTTGATTCTTTCCCGGCCGCCAAGGCCTTAAGGGCCAGCAGATGGGCCTGGGAAAGGTCGGCCACATGAATATAATCCCGGATGCAGGTTCCGTCCGGGGTCGGGTAGTCGGTCCCATATAACTCCAAATGCTCTCTTAAACCGAGGGCCGTTTGTAAGACAATGGGAATAAGGTGGGACTCGGGGTTGTGGTCCTCACCGATCTCCGCTTCCGGATCAGCCCCCGCCGCATTAAAGTAACGGAGCGAAATATAACGGAGGCCGTAAGCTTGTTCATAAAAGCGGAGCATCCCCTCGAAGGTCAACTTGGAAAAGCCATAGGGGTTCGTCGGGTTTTTGGGATGGTCCTCCGGAATGGGTACCTCTTCCGGCTCGCCATAAACGGCCGCCGTCGAAGAAAAAACGATGTATTTCACCCCGCCGGCCACCATGGCGTCCAGAAGCGTCTGGCCATTTCCTATGTTATTCCGGAAATATTTGGCCGGGTTCTGCACCGACTCCCCCACCAGACTATCGGCTGCCAAATGGATCACCGCCTCCACCTTTTCTTTGGTGATCAGGTCCGTAACCAGATCAAATTGGCCGATATCCCCCTGGACAAACCTTCCGTGAACCACCGCCTCCCGGTGGCCCTTGCTTAAATTATCAAGGATTACCGGTTCATGACCTTCCCTGGCCAATTCCAGCGCCACCTGGCTTCCGATATAACCGGCTCCCCCGGTAACCAGTACTTTCAAAATGCTCACCTCAGTTTAAAATTTCAGCGCCGTTGGCGGCGGTGCTTATATAAACTTGCGCTTCAATTCCGGTCTTTTCCTGATATACCCGGACTACCCGTTCGTTAAAAGCTTCCACGGCGCCGGCGTGAATCAGGTTGACCGTGCACCCGCCAAAGCCACCGCCGGTGATCCGCGCTCCCAATACTCCATCAAGCTGACCGGCCAATTCCACCAGGAGATCCACTTCCGGGCAGCTCACCTCATAATCGTCGCGCAAGGAAGCGTGGGACTGGTTAAGAAATTGGCCAAAGGCAACCAAATCTCCTGCTTTTAAGGCTTTAATACTTTTTATGACCCGCGCGTTTTCGGCGATCACATGGTGGCAGCGTTTGTAAACAACCGGTTCCATCCGGTCTCGACAGGCGGCAAGCATCGTCAGATCCGCATCACGCAAGGCTTTCACCGTTGGATATTCCGTCGCCAGGATCCGGACCCCAGTTTCGCATTCCTGCCGTCGCCGGTTATATGCAGAGTCAACTAAACTATGTTTTACCCCGCTATGGCAGACTAAAATCCGGTACTCCCCCAATTCCAGAGGGATACGTTCGTAATCCAGAGTCCGGCAGTCAATAAACAAGGCATGGTCTTTCTGCCCTAACACCGAGATGAACTGGTCCATAATCCCGCATTTCATCCCTACAAAGTCATTCTCCGCCTTTTGGCAAAGCAAAGCCAGTTCGCGGGGGGGAAGCGTCCACCCGCATAAACGCTGAACCAAAACGGCCGTCGCCACCTCCAAGGCCGCCGAGGAGCTTAATCCGGAGCCCTGGGGAATCGTCCCGAAAAAAGCAATTTCCATCCCACCAAGGTCTATTCCGGCCCTCTGCACCGCCCAGAGGACGCCCCGGAGGTAGTTACTCCATTGTTCCTGGTCATCATAGGTTATGGGCTCCGATAGAGAAAACTCAACCGTTCTTTGATAATCGAGGGAATAGATCCGCACCTGTTGATCGGAGCGTCTCCGGCCGCCCATCACAATATCAAAATTAATCGCCATAGGAAAAACAAACCCATCATTGTAATCGGTATGTTCGCCAATGAGATTGACCCGTCCCGGCGCGCGCACTACCGTCAGGCCGTCCGCATCACCGAAGACTTGGCTAAATCCCTGTTGTAAACGGATAATTGATTCCATCTCAACCCTCCTGCTCGCCAAGTTCTACCTCTTTTATACTTCGGGGCCCTACCGCCCGGAGTTCCGCCGCCTTCTCTTCCGCCAGGGTATCGTTGATAAAACTGCCGGCGCCTGATTCACAACCGGCCAAATATTTCAGTTTTTTTGCCGTCCGGTGGGGCGGATAAAACTCAAAGTGGAGATGATAATGGGGATAACTTCCCCCGTCGGTTGGCGCCTGGTGAATCACCATCAAATACGGGAAGGAAAAGTTAAAGAGCGCGTCATACTTAAGTAATAGGCCTTTTAAGACCAGCGCCAGGTCTTGCCGGTCTTCCGGCGTGAACCCGGCCATGGAAACCAGGTGTTTTTTCGGCGCCAGGTATACCTCGTAAGGATAGCGGGCGAAGAAGGGAATAAACGCAATAAAACGTTCACCTTCAAAAACAATCCGCCTTCCATCTTTATATTCTTCCTCAAGGGTGGCGCAGAAAAGACATTTCCCCTGTTGCGCATAGAACTTTTTAGAAGCGCTCAACTCCTTTTCGATCTTCGGCGGTATATAGGGAAAAGCATAGATCTGACCATGCGGGTGATGGAGGGTTACGCCCACTGCTTCCCCTTTGTTTTCAAAGATGAAAACATACTTAATCCCTTCCCTGGCGCCCAGTTCTTCGTAACGATCCTGCCAAACCCGGATCAAGTTCCGGATCCGGGCAACCGGCATCGTAGCTAAAGTACCTGTATGTTCCGGTGAATACAAAACCACTTCACAAATGCCGTAAGCTGGTTTAACCGGGGAGAGCGCAGTAGCCTCTACCCCGGGTGACGGAGGGGATTTTTGCAACGAGGGAAATTTATTTTCAAAAACGACAATATCATAATTATCCCTGGGTACTTCCGTAGGAAAGCCACCGGCTTTGGTCGGACACAGGGGGCAGTAATCCTTAGGGGGAAGGAAAGTCCGGTCTTGCCGGTGGGTGGCGGTGATCACCCATTCCTCAAGAAAAGGATGCCAACGTAATTCCGACATTGCTTCATTTCCTTTCTTCACCTTTTGGTTGCTTTTCTTCATTGTCTACCGGCCGCGCCGGGGAAAAATCGTAATAAATCAAGTAACGTCCATCTTCTTTCATAATCACTTCTTTTTGAAAACACTCTTCCTGAGCCATCAGCCCACCTCCCCAATCCTTGAATATATAAAGTCAAACCAGTTCCACCGGTAAGCCGGCTTGCTCAATTAATCGGATCTGCTCGGGTTCGGCTTGTTGATCGGTAATAAATAAATGAAAATCAGTCAAATCTCCCACTTTAGCCCGGGCGATATTCCCAATTTTACTGGAATCGGCCACTAAAATCCGCCGCCGGGAGGCTTTGATAAAACCAATCTTCATCTCGGCTTCGGGAATGTTCACATTCGTCACCCCGTATTCAACCTCAACCCCGTTGGCGCCAATAAAAGCAAGATCGGCATAGATTTTTTCCAAGACCAAATCGGCAAAGGGATTAACCAGCGAATGTTGGGTCGAGCGCAAGTGGCCTCCGGGGACAATAACGCTAATTTCCGGGTAGTTTTCCAAAAAAGCCGCAATATTCAGGGCGTTCGTCACCACGGTTATATTCTTGTATCTGACCAAGTGACGGGCAACCTCCATCACCGTTGTTCCCACATCCAGGATGACCGTATCCCCATCGGAAACCATTTCGGCCGCCCGCCAACCGATCCGGCGTTTCTCTTCCTGGAAGGATGCCTCCTCGAACTGATAAGCCCGTTCATAACCGATTTTCGGGTTAAGAATGGCGCCCCCATGGGTTCTCCGGAGCAAACCCTGTTTTTCCAAAATATCAAGGTCCATTCGGATGGTCACTTCCGAAACCGAAAGTTCTTTAGCCAAATTAACGACCCGGCAACGACCTTGGTTACTCAAGATATCCAGAATTTTTTTTCGACGTTCCTCCGGAAACATTCAACCACCCCTTGACTTCATTTTACGATTATTTTCTTTTGTTGTCAATTATTTTGTGTTTTTGCCTTATGATATTTTAAATCGTAAATAAAATGAAACTCCAGCCCGTCGATAACTAAAATGCTCGGAAAGGTAACAAATTATAGTTTAAACTGTTCAACCATATTTTGCAGGTCGAGCGCCATCTGCGAAAGAGCGGCCGCCGAATTAAACGCCTCTTCCAAACTGGCGGTTTGTTCCTCGGTGGAAGCGGCCACTTCTTGACTGCGCTGGGAGGACTGTTCTGCAATGGTGGCAATACTAAAACTGGCTTCTTCCACTTTCCGGATTTCCGTCTTCATCCTTTCCAGTTCTTGGTTGATAATTTTAAACTGATTATTAACCTCTTTGTTGGTGGAGACGATATGTTCAAAAGCGACCATTGCTTCTCCCGCCACTGCGGTTCCCGCCTGTACCTCTTTGACCCCGACGGCCATTTCTTCAGCGAACCGATAGGCTTGGTTTTGGATGGCTTCAAGAATATGGGCGATGTTTTCCACATGGTTACTTGTATCATCGGCCAATTTCCTAACTTCCTCGGCGACAACCGCGAAACCGCGGCCATACTCCCCGGCACGGGCTGCCTCAATCGCCGCATTCAGCGAGAGCAAATTGGTTTGCGCAGAAATTTGCGTAATAACTTCCAAAATAACACCGATATCGTCGGTGTGTTTTTTTAAAACATCGGTTACCTCTTGAATTGAGTTGATTTTTTCTTCAATCACTTTTATTTGGTTAATTAATTCAGTAATTTTCGTATTACCGGTTGCCGCCGCCGCCATCGCCTTCTCAGCGGTCGCCAAGACTTGCCCGGCAGTGTTTAAAACCCTTTGGTTCCCTTCCAACAACTGATTTACCACAGCCAGTGTTTGCCGGGTCTGGGTCGATTGTTCATAGGCGCCATTGGAAACATCCTGAATATTAACGGCAATTTGTTGACTGGCTTTTGTGGTCTGTTCCGCAACATTTTTCAGTAAATCCGCCGAACGGGCCACTTCTGTACTGCTCTCAACGATTTTTCCAATTAAGGTCCGTAAATAATCAACCATCCTGTTAAAAGCGTAGGCCAGGATGGCGATCTCATTCTCGGCGTCCGCCTCAATCCGTTCTACTTTCAGATCCCCATCGGCTATCCTTTGGGCGGAATAAGCCAGGTTGGAAATGGTCCTCGTGATTCTGGTAAAATACGCAACGGCAAAAACAATACTCACAATCGCAGTGGTCGTAATGATCCCTAGCACAGCTAATCCCAATATATTGGAACGCCGCTTCAAACCGACGTTAACCGTGTGGAAGTAGCTTAGCTCAGTGGTAATTAACTCTTCTACTGCATCTTTAATAAAACGGGCTACTTTCACCAGCTCTTCCATGTTAAAGGTAAATTCCCGCACCAGTTCGTGGATCTGAGTGGAAAGATCTCTTACTTCCGCATCATTAGCGGAGGTAATACTTAGAGAGCTAATTTCCGCATTGAGCCCAAAAGCTTTGGTAATTAACTCCTCATAGGTGGTTAAAATGGCTTCCAATGAAGATAAGGAATACATCCCTTCCTCATCTTTGATGTTGGTAGTCAATAATGACATGTTTTCTTTAATGAAAGCCAAATTATGCTCAACTTTCTCCCGGTCCACCTCTTGTTTATTATAATAAAAACGCCAGATGGCGTCCGGAATCTCTTGGGCCGGTTGGATAATATTATTTGCAATGACTGTTGTCTCCACCATGACTTGCATTTGATTAATAATGCCACGTAACACCAGGTGTGAATAGAGCCCTACACCCCCAATCACGATCACAACAATCACTAACCTGGAAATCAGTTGCGTTTTCAAGGAGCGTTTATCCTTTCCAGGCCTTGGAAGAAAAGCCGTAATAAAGGAGCTTAAACCTGCCATCTCTCTTCCCCCTTGATTACTGGTCCAAATCCTTTTAAGGATAATAATGGAGGAGAGACGGGGACAAACCCCCGTCCTCCCCCATCCCTCCTTCCTGGATGCGCCATTACTTCCTTCTCCGGTATTTCCGGATGTCAAAAGCGACCGCGGCAACAATGATTAGACCCTTGATAATCATTTGCCAGTAGGGGTTCACATTAATAAAGGTCAAGCCATAGTTAATCACGCTAAAAATCAAGACCCCGGCTAATACTCCGGCACTTTACCAACACCACCGGTGGCGGAAACACCGCCAACCACACAAGCGGCAATCGCGTCTAACTCATAAGACATACCATAGTTGTTGGTCGCGCCACCGGTTCTGGCCGCTTCCAGGACACCAGCCAGCCCATATAAAGCGCCGGCCATTGCGTAAATAACCATTAAGTTCTTGGCGATATTAATCCCGGAGACCCGGGCTGCTTCCACGTTGCCACCGATTGCATACACATTCTTCCCGAACTGGGTTTTATTGGCGATAATCCAAACAATCACCGCCACGACGATGGCAATGATGACAATATATGGTATGGAGTAAAGGCCTTGCCCGATCGTCCCGGTGCCCAATTCCGTAAAGGCTTCGTTCAGACCGCCAATCGGTTGGGAATTATTGGGGGGCAAGTCGAAATATATGGAGTTGGCGCCATAAATAATAACTTGCATGCCTAGAGTGGCAATGAAAGGGGGCACACCAAACCTGGCAACGATAAAACCATTAATAAAACCCGCGATTAAACATACGGAAATGGCAATCAAAATTGGTAACCAGAGCGGCAACTGGGGCAGATCCGGATAGAACCGGCGGAGGTAAGTCGGGGCTTGGAGCATGGATGCCGAAAGAACCGCCGCCAACCCGACTTGCCGTCCGGCGGAAAGATCAACTCCTCCGGTTAAAATGATAAAGAAGATCCCCAAGGCAATAATTACACGGGTCGAGGATTGAATCAAAACGTCACGCAAACAAACAATGGATAAAAACCTTGGATCAATAAAGGCGATGCCAATGATTAGGCAGACGAGAACAATGTAAATGGCATTCATTGTTATGAAGTTCTTGATCTTATCCTTATTTATGCGGCCCATTCTGTAATACCCTCCTTTGTTCAAGCCATAAATTGTGTGGCTAATCTCATGATGTTTTCTTGCGTCGCCTCTTCTCCAGAGACAAATCCGGAGAGGCGACCCTCACACATCACCATAATCCGGTCAGCCATCCCAATCAGCTCCGGCATTTCCGAAGAGATAAAGATAATACTCTTCCCCTGTTTGGCCAGATCTGTCATGATGCTGTAAATTTCATATTTAGCGCCGACATCGATCCCGCGTGTGGGCTCATCAAGCAACAAAATTTCCGGTTCGGTCAAGAGCCAGCGGGCAAAGAGCACTTTTTGCTGGTTACCCCCGGATAGATCTTGGATCAGTGTGCGCAAAGAGGGAGTTTTGATGCTGAGCATTTGGACAGCCCGTTTTCCTTCCGCCCGCCGTTTTTTTTCATCCAATAACTTATTGGGTTTAACATATTTCTGTAAATTGGCAATGGAGGTATTTTCCAGAACATCTAAAACGGGGAAAATCCCGGTAGCCCGTCGCTCCTCGGTTAAAAGGGCCATCCCCATTTTCTTTGCTTTGATGGGAGAGTCAATTTTAACCTCTTCTCCTTTATAATAAATCTTACCGCTGGCAATGGAACGTAAGCCAAACAAAGCTTCGATCAGTTCCGTCCTTTGCGCGCCAACCAAGCCCCCGATCCCGAGAATTTCACCCCGGTGCAGATCGAAACTGACTTCCTTAAACGAGCGGAAAAGGGGAGAAGTTAATCCCTCAACTCTTAAAATAACTTCTTGTGAGGGCTTGTTTTCCCGTGGGGGAAAGCGGTGGGTCAGGTCGCGACCGACCATGCGGGAGATGATTAATTCATTGGTTAATTCCGCAGCCGGCCATACCCCTACTTTCTTCCCGTCTCTTAAAATGGTTACTTCATCGGCGATCCGTAAGATCTCCTCAATTTTATGGGAGATATAAATAATCGCTACCCCACGCTTTTTAAGGTCTTGGATAATTGTGAAAAGGTGTTCAACTTCGTTCTCAGTCAAAGACGAAGTCGGTTCATCCATGATGATTACTTTGGAATCATAAGAAACGGCTTTGGCAATTTCGATGGACTGGATCCGGGAGACCGACAACCGGCCGACAATCGCCCGGGGATCAATATCGATATTAAGGTTCTGAAGGAGTTCTTTGGTGTCCCGGTACATCTTACGGTCGTCAATAAATTTAAAAGGCCCAAACTTTTTTAGAGGGAACCGGCCCAGCCAAATATTTTCCATCACATTACGAAAGAGATTACAATGTAATTCTTGATGAATCATTGAGATTCCATGATCCAGCGCCTCTTTGGCGTTTTGGAACTCCACTTTTTCGCCATTCAAAAAAATCTCGCCGGCATCCGGCTTGTAAAGACCAAACAGACATTTCATCAGGGTAGACTTGCCAGCGCCATTTTCCCCCATTAGGGCATGGACGGTACCGGGACGCACTTGAAGGGTTACTTCCTCAAGAGCCTTGACCCCGGGAAATTCTTTCGAAATCTTGATCATCTCGAGGATAAATTCATTATTACTCATATTCATGCCCCCCGTCATTTCTTCCATGACGTCACATTAACTTTCTCTCTTTAAGATTTAAGATAAAGCAAGGGAGCAATTTAAGCCTATGCTCCCTTGCTCTTTTTTAAAGGTTTATCCTGTCTCGTAAGTTATGCTTATAAAGCATCTTGCCAGTTTTCGATGGTGATCTTCCGGTATGGCACCCAGACGTACTTGCCATCGGTGATCTCGAAACCGGTGTTCTCCTTGGTCGGGGTTTGGCCTTGGGCCAGAACATAAGCCAATTCCAATGTGGCTTTACCTTGGTTCTTTGCGTCATTAAGAACAGTGCCGAGGAGCGTACCTTCTTTCAGCGCTTCCAGAGCCGGAGCGGTGGCATCCACCCCAACGACCGGCATGAATTTTCCACCCTTGAAGTATCCGGCCGCCCGTAAGGCCTCGATGGCGCCAAGAGCCATATCGTCATTGTTCGCAAAAACAGCTTCGATTTTATCGCCGTGGTTGGCGAGGAAGGCCGCCATCTTTTCCTGCCCGTTAACCCGGTTCCACATGGCGGTGTCTTGGGCTAAGCACTCGACTTTAATCCCGGCATCTTTGACCGCTTTAATCGAATACTCGGTTCTGAGTTCGGCATCCTGGTGTCCGGGTTCTCCCATCAACAAAACATACTGAAGGACACCATCTTTATTTTTATCTGCTTCAGGATGGGTTTTCCAATAATCGGCGATTATTTCACCGGACATTGTCCCTGATTCTTCAGCTCTCGCTCCCACATAGTAGACCTTGTCCCATTTTTGCATATCATCGGCAAAAGGTTCCCGGTTAAAGAAGACCACCGGAATATTGGCCCGTTTCGCTTTGTCGATGATCACACCGGCAGCCGCGCGGTCCACCGGGTTAATGGCCAAAGCATCGACGCGTTTGGTAATAAACAAGTCAATACGGTCGTTTTGAGTTGGTTGGGAATTCTGGCTATCCACCATCTCCACTCTGGCTTTTCCCTTCGCCGCCTCCAAAATCGCATTGCGTACACCGGTCATGAACGTATCATCGAATTTGTAAATCGCACAACCGATGTTTGGCTGGCGAGCAGCCATCCCCGGAACCGAAACCACCAATAAAACTACCAAGAGAAGGAATAAAATCGTTCTTTTCATTAATATTGACCCTCCTGAAATATTTTTTTCCCACCTGGGAGCGATAATTTAACTTATGTAGCTTTTCCCCCCCTTTCTTTTGTCTTAGTCGATGGCATACTACGCTAATCTAAAGTGAAATAAAATGAAAGAAACTAAAACTATTTTTCGCCACAGTTCCTTTCATTTCCTTCTTTCTGTAACGAAAATTTTTCTGTTGTTTTAATATGGGGATACACTCTAAAGAAGATCAAAAAAGACCGGGTCTTCATGTTCCCCCGGTCTTTTTGGTATACTGCTCTGCTCAGCGGCGAATATTTCTTGGTTGTTAATCCGTCTGTTGTTCGATGATCTATTCCGTATTAGCTGCATCCGTTGGGATAACTAGACTATGATCGTTATCGAGAAATTTAGTCTAAGAGTTAGTGGAAGTAATAATTAAATCTTTCTTCAGCTTTTACTTTGTCGTGTCAAAGCCAGAGCCGTATTACGTACCTATTTTACCTGTTAAAAGCCGTATTGTAAACTAAAAGATAATCCCTGAAATAAGGTTTATTTCCGGCCCTCAACATAAAATCCAACCTCACATTTATTATTTATGCTATCCTCCATTACTTTCAGGCGTCCACACCTACTCCTCCGGTTTCTCCGGTAACCAACGGATCTGGGACGCCAGAAACTTCCGGTTCTCCTCATCGGCATCCAGTCGCCCCTTGACCAGCACCACCCGGTCGTTCTCGGCCTCCAGGGCAATCTTTTCGTATAATTGGGGAAAGTCCAGCACTTCTACGGCCGCGGAGAGATCCTCCAAGGAAAAAGTGGCCATCGTCTTTCCGGATTTGGTGGTCAACCGCCGCCACCCGCTGACCACCCCGCCGACGATCACCTCCTCTGCTTTGCCTTCTTCCAAGATCTCCGCCAAGGGCGGGATCCGGTTTTTCGTCATCTTTTCCCGCCAGGGGTCCAGGGGATGGCCGCTCAGGTAAACCCCTAAATATTCTTTTTCCATGTTCAACAAGGCAGAATGGGAAAACTCTTCCTCCGCCGCCGGATTCCTGTCGGACGGGGAAGGAAGGGTGGCGCCCAAGTCAAAAAGGGATAATTGGCCGCTAGCCTGGCGGACAGCGTAACTGTGGGCCGCCTCAAAGGCCTTATCCAGATCGGCCAGCATTGCCCGGCGGGTGTGTCCGGTCGAAGCAAAGGCGCCGACCCGGATCAGGCTTTCCACCGCCCGCTTATTGACCATGCCCAGATCTACCCGGTGGCAAAAATCCTCCAGGGAGGTGAAGGGGGCCTTCTCCCGTTCGTTCAGGATCGCCTGGATAGCACCGCTCCCCAAGTTTTTTACGGCAAGCAGGCCAACGCGAATCCCCTTTCCTTCCACCGTAAACCGTTCTTTACTGTGGTTCACGTCCGGCGGATAGACGGGGATGCTGAGGCGGCGGCATTCTTCGATGTAAACTCGGACTTTGTCACTGTTCCCCATGACACTGGTTAAGAGGGCGGCCATAAAAGCCTGCGGATAATTGGCCTTCAGGAAAGCCGTCCAGTAGGCAATCAAAGCGTAGGCCGCCGAATGGGACTTATTAAATCCGTAACCGGCAAAAAACTCCATCAGGTTGAAGATCTCTTCGGCCGTCTTTTTCGGGATGCCATGCGCCTCGGCGCCGGTCACAAATTTATCCCGCATGGCGGCAAGGACTTCCGGTTTCTTCTTCCCCATCGCCCGGCGGACCAGATCCGCTTCCCCCAGGGTAAACCCGCCCAAACGGTGGCAGATCTGCATCACTTGTTCTTGGTACAGGATGATGCCATAGGTGGGTTCCAGGATCTCCTCCAGGAGGGGGTGAAGGTACGTCACGGCTTTTTCCCCATGCCGCGCTTTTATAAAATCCTCCACCATCCCGCTGCCCAACGGGCCGGGCCGGTATAAGGCCACCAGGGAGGTGAGATCCTCCAGCCGCTCCGGGGCCAGTTGCATCAAGAGCCGGCGCATGCCGCCGCTTTCCAACTGGAAAATACCCTGGGTCTGCCCGGAGCAAAGCAGTTGGTAAGCGTTGGCGTCCCCGGACGGAATCGTCGCCAGGGTATATTTTTTTCCTGTTGATTCCTGGACCAACCGTAACGTATCACTGAGCACAGTCAGGGTGCGCAGACCCAAAAAATCCATCTTCAATAAGCCAAGGGCTTCCAGATCCTCCATGGGAAACTGGGTTGTCGCCTCCCCTTCGCTGGCCCGGGCCAGGGGAACATACTCGGTCAGGGGCTCGGGAGTGATCACCACCCCGGCGGCATGAATAGAAGCATGGCGGGGAAAACCCTCCACTGCTTTGGCAATCTCAATCAACCGCCTGATCCGCTCATCTTCCTGAATCAAAGCCGATAGTTCCGGGGTATTCTTGACGATCTCCTCCAAAGTGGAGCCGGCCGTATGGGAGATGAGTTTGGCGATGCGGTCCACTTCACCGTAGGGGAATCCCAAAACCCGGCCCACATCCCGCACGGCTCCTTTCGCCGCCATGGTCCCGAAGGTGATAATCTGGGCCACATGATCCCGGCCGTATTTCTCCTTGACATATTCGATCACTTCGCCCCGGCGTTCGAAGCAAAAGTCGATATCAAAATCGGGCATGGACACCCGCTCCGGATTTAAAAACCGCTCAAAAAGCAACTGGTGTTCGAGGGGATCCAGCTCGGTGATGCCCAGCAGATAGCCGACCAGGCTGCCGGCCCCCGAACCCCGTCCCGGGCCGACCGGAATCCCCCGCTCCTTGGCGTACTGGACAAAATCGCCGACAATCAAAAAGTAGCCGGCAAAACCGGTTTTTTTAATCACCGCCAGTTCATGGGCTAACCTTGTTTCAACCTCCGGCGTAACGTGGGGGTAACGCCGGGGTAGATTTTGCCGGCACAAATACTCTAAATACTCGTCTTTGCTATTAAAAGCCGATGGCGTCTGATAATCGGGCAACCGGTACCTCCCGGTTTCAAAATGGTAGTTACAGCGTTCGGCGATGGCGACAGTGTTGGACAGCGCTTGGGGCAGCTCGGAGAAAGCCCGGGCCATCTCGGTTCCGGTCTTAAAGTAGAACTGGTCGGTGGGAAACTTGAGTCGCTTCGGATCATTGATCGTCTTCCCCGTTTGGATACAGAGAAGAACATCATGGACCATGGCATCCTGCCGGTCGATATAATGCAGATCATTGGTGGCCACGATCTCCAAACCAAGTTCGCGGCCGAGGTTAACCAGGCCCCGATTGACCTCCCGTTGTCCTTCCAGCCCTTGGTTTTGCAGTTCCAGGTAAAAGTGGCGGGGGCCAAAAACTTCCCGGTACCAAGCGGCGACTTTTTTTGCTCCTTCATAATCGCCAGCCAGTAAAAGGGAAGGAATCTCCCCGCTGAAACAGGCGGAAAGGGCGACTAAACCGTCATGATAGGCCGTGAGCAATTCCCGGTCCACCCGGGGCCGGTAATAAAAGCCTTCCAGATGGGCCATGGATACCAGTTTGGTCAGGTTCTTATATCCTTGTTCATTCTCGGCCAACAAGACCAGGTGATAGGGTTCATCGTCAACCTTGGCCTCCCGGTCATGCCGGCTCCGTTTGGCGACATATACTTCACAGCCGATCACTGGTTTGATCCCGGCGGCCATCGCCGCTTGGTAGAACTTGAAGGCCCCGTACATCACCCCGTGGTCGGTCAAGGCCACCGCCCGTTGTCCGCTGGCCGCCGCCGCCTGGACCAGACGTTCCAACGAAGCGGCGCCGTCCAGGAGCGAATACTGGGAGTGGACATGTAAATGAACAAAATCGGTCATTACCAACGCCTCCGCCTTGCTTTCTGATCTTCATTATAACATAAAGGGACGACCCTGTACGCCCACCCTTGACAGCCCGCGGGGGAGCACATATAATTAAGGACAAACGGGTAAGTTAGATAAGAAAACGATGAACGGAACAAGTAGGCCTTCTTCAAGGTGAAGAGAACCGGTGGTCGGTGCGAACCGGTCCGGCGGAAGGCGGAATGGATCCGGGAGTCCGG
>JAAYHY010000021.1 GCA_012735135.1 Bacillota bacterium
GCTTCAATGATCCGCTTCAAGTACGCCGTCTCCGTCTCTTTCGTATCCAAGGTCGCGATGATTAGGATCCTTGGTTCCATGGCCTTCTGGAGAACCTCCTTTGCTTCGTCCATTCCTTAAAAACTTGGCGGTAACTTGATTCATCGAATTGTTCCGTGGCAAGCCCCCGTGGGTACCGCTTCCCAAAAACCAGAGCACCCTTGGGGTTACTTTAGCCAAAATCTAGTCATGCTGTCTTGCTGTCTGACATGTTTCGGGAAAAAAAAGATCCGGCGATTGCTTCCTTTGGACTCTTCTCCTACTTCAACCCTTGACTGTTCAGCATCGAATACGGTAACAATTACTGCTCTTGGATTGTGTTTCCTGGCACCTTGGACAAACTTATCATAAAATAAACTAGCAGTACTTGTCAAGCTGTCTGACAGCTAATCTTGTTAAAAAGATCTTTCTTTTCCTTAACGAAAGAAAGATCCTGCCTTTTCAGAATAAACCACCCACCCGCTTGACGCTTTAACTATAGAAACCCACTGGAACAACGGGGAACCGCCTTCGGGTAATCTCAACCAACCTGGATAAACCTGCCGCTTTAATTTAATGGCCACACATGCCCTTTAATGCTTGATACTTTCATAATACTCGGTGAACTTTTGTTTGGCCGCCTGAAGATGATTGAGCATACTCTTCCGCGCCAGTACCGCATCCCCTTCTAAGATCGCCTGATAAATCGCTTCGTGTTCATCATAGGATTTCCCAAAGACCCGTTGAACGGAAGAGGAATCATCCTTTTCTTCCGCCAAACGAATGATATTGTAATAAGGCTGATCCAATTTTAAGAGAGCTTCTTTGATAAATTGAATAAAAAGGCGGTTCTCTGAAGCCTTGGCCAAAGCCAAGTGAAATTCGTAGTCCACGTTGATAAACTCATCAACGGTTTCAATGTGTTTAGAATTTTCCAAGGCATCTTTGATCTCACGGAGGGAAGAATCGGTACGCCGCTTCGCCGCCAAAAAACAGATTTCCCCCTCGATCGCCCGTCTTGCTTCCAAAGATTCCAAAAAGCTCATCCGGCTCCGGACAGCATCAATAACATTGTCCAGTTGATATTCGACATTGGGTTTTTTGATAAAATTGCCCTTCCCCGGAATTGATTCTAGAAACCCCAATGCCTTGAGGCCGCTGAGGGCTTCCCGGATCGTAGCCCGGCTGGTCCCCAAACTCTTTGCCAGGCTGGTTTCTGATGGAAGACAATTACCCGGTTGTAATTTGTTCGCCCGGATCATTTCCACAAATTGCTCGATGATCCGGGTTGAGGTATTCACGGTTTCAACCGGTTTAAGGTCGAGGCTCACCATTTTTTTCACCCACAACAGAAGTATTTGCAATTTAATTTTGGCACAGAACTATTAATATCATATTGATAGCCTATTCGATATCAACGACTAATCTTCCTTTAAGTTTACCATCTTTTATCAATTGGAGACCCTCATTAAGCTCTTCAAGCTTGATCACTTTATCCAAAACCGGTTGGACTTTCTGCTCCGTGACCAGTTTCAGGCATGCCCCGATCTCCTCTTTGGTTGCCGCCCGTGTGCTTAAGAGATCAATCTCATTTAGATGACCCCACAGGGCATCAAATTTGAACTCCTTACTGTAAGCGACCAACACCAGATTGCCACCTTTCCGGAGCGCTTTCAGCCCTTCGTCAATACTCGGCTGGTGGGTGATGAAGTTGACCACATGGTCGGCCTTAAGCCCATGGGTATATGCGGATACTGTTTTACTCCAGAAAGGATCCTGCTCTCCGTCGATGACAAAATCGGCCCCATAGGTCTGCATTAGCCTTAACTTGTCTTCAGTGATGTCGACTCCGATCACCACTGCCCCCAGTCCCTTGGCAATCTGGATGGCGTGAAGGCCCAACCCTCCACCTCCACCCAGAACCACTATACAATCCCCCTTTTTCACCTGAGCCCGGCGGACCAGGGCATGATAGCAAGTGCCCAAAGCATCGGGGATCACCGCCGCCTGTTGGAAGGAGAGTTCCTTTGGCTTCGGAATTAAGCAAGCTTCCGGCACGGCCACATATTCAGCGAAACCACCGTCGAATTCAAAACCGATTCTCCCTTTTAGCTGTTCACAGATGGTCTGTCGCCCGCATAAACAATTCCGGCATTGCTGGCAGGGGATATAGAAAGAAACCAATACTTCATCCCCTTCCCGGAAGCTTTCAACCTCATTCCCAATGGCGGCGACCACTCCGGCCACCTCGTGACCGGGAATTAAAGGTAATTCCTTGGTGGGCACCAACCCGTCCCGGATCTTCAGATCCGTTCCGCACACACCGGCGGCTTTGACCTTTAGCAGAACCTCCCGGGGCCCATAGGTTGGTTCCTTAACTTCAGTCAATACCAAGGGCTTGGTAAATTCCTTTAAAACCATTGCTTTCATGGTGACCACTTCCCTACATTTCTGTCAAAGGTAAATCGAATTTGCCGAAAGCACTTTTCCATGAAGGTCGGGCAAAGCTTTGAAGCGCTGCCTTCGAAGGATCGGAATCGATCAACAAAAAGTTTTCTTTTGAACCGGAATTAGCGGCTCATGAGTTTACTTCCGTACAAACCGGTGGGTTTAATCAACAGGATAATCATCATCACCAGAAATGGCGCCATCTCGGCCAAGGGCGCCCAGATAACCGCACCCAAAGAGACAACCTGTCCGACAATAAGGGCAGAGACCATTGTCCCCTTGATACTGCCAAGGCCACCAATGATCACGACCATAAAGGCAAAAGCGGTAATACTCATCCCCATCTCCGGGGAGACCATCACAAAAGGAGCATGGATCACACCGGCCAACGCCGAAAGGACGGAAGAAAGAATAAAAGTAACAGTAAAGAGACGGCTAATGTTAATCCCCAACGCTTCCACCTTTTCCGCATCATCAATTCCCGCCCGGATGGCCGTTCCCAGAATGGTTTTATTGAGAAAATACTGCACGGCAATATAAACCGCGACGGCCAATAAGATAACGAAAAGACGGTAACCGGGAACACTGGTCCCGAGAATATGCAGGCTACCCCCGATGGGCGAAGCCACTGGTTTTGGCGTTAAACCCCAGATATACTTAATCAAACCGACCCCCATTAAATTGACCCCGAAAGTGAGAATCATCGAGAACATGACCGGCTTCGAATAAACCCGTTTATTAATCAGTCTTTCCACCGCAAAGGCGACAATTAACGTGGTGAGCATAGCGCCCAGCGCCCCTAACCAAAAACTGCCGGTCGCTGCAGTAATTGTATAAACCATATAAGCGCCAAGGGCGTAATATAAAAATTGGTCCAAGCTGATCATCCGCATCAAACCATAGCAAAGGGAGAGACCAACGGTTAAAAGGAAATAGACCCCGGACATACTCAACCCTAAAACAATTGCGGAGATAATTAATTGTCCATTCATCTAAATCATAATCCCCCTTCTTTAGACAACGCCCGTTGCAACTGGTTTTTTCCGGGCTTTTCGCTTCTCAAGATAAGTCTCCAGCGAACCGACGATCCCTTTTTCGCCGGCCAGCATCACGATGATGAGTAAAAATCCGACCAAGACTTCCCAATGACTGATAAACTGGCTGACAATATCTTTTAAACCGATAAAAAGGAAGGACCCGACCAAAGGACCAAAGAGGGTCCCGGCGCCGCCCAACATCGAGATCGCCACCGCTTCCGAAGCCGAACTGACACTAGCAATATTGGCATTAACCATGCAAAAGTATACTGTATATATGGCGCCGGCCAGTCCGGCGACGGTATTGGCAATCACAAAAGCCAACCATTTGATATTGAAGGTTTTGTAGCCCAGAAACCGCAATTTCTCTTCGTTGTCTTTCACACAAAGACAGGTGGCGCCGAATACCGATTTTTTCATCAGATAATTGAAGAAGAGCCAAACCAGGATAGCAACGATAAAGGAAAAGAGGTAGATTCCTTTCGAAGAGGTTAGATCGATCACCGGCGTTGGATCCATCCGGCTGATCAGGAGAAGCCCATTGTCGCCAAAGGTCCATTTCACCAAGGCCTTTTGGAATATAAAGAACGTAACGACACAGAAAGCCTGGTTGCAAAGGGTAAAATAAGAACTGTTCAAACGAACCAGGAAAGTACCGACGATCATATTAATAACCAAACTGGCTAAGACCCCCACCAGAATAGCTACATAAGAGTTGGTGCCAAAATAGTAAAGGTAAATCCCGGCCCCATAAGCCCCAAAGGCCAAAAAAGCAGGCTGTCCAAAGGAAGTCAGGCCTAAACGCCCGATTAAGAAACTACAGCCCATGGCATAAATACTAAAGATAACAACTTCCGTCAAGAAAGCCATCGGCAAAAGGCCCTTCAACAAATAAAGAAGGATAAAAACGATAAAAATTCCCGTCCAACTATTTACAAACCGTTTCATTTTTCTACTCCTTCCAGTGTATATTCCCTCTTCATGTTTACAGGTAATGACTATAACTGTTGTTTTTGATTTCTGCCTCATCCGTAATTTCCGCCACCAGTTTTCCTTCCTTCATGGCGTAGACCCGTTCGGCAACACGGGAAACAAAAGAAAGGTTCTGGCCGACGGTCAGGATGGCGCAGTCTTTACTCAGTTCATGGAAGGTAGTAACGAGGTCGTCCACAATACTGGGGGCCAGCCCTTCGGTGGGTTCATCAATTAACAGCACTTTCGGATCGCCAAGGATCGCGCGGCCGATCATGAGCATCTGCCTTTCTCCCCCGCTTAAAAAGGCGCCTTTCCGGTCGATCAAAATTTTTAACTTGGGGAAGTGTTTAAAGACCTTATCCCAGTTGTAATCACCAGTGGCATAACTGGAAAGTTCCAGGTTTTCACGGACCGTTAAGTCGAGGAAAACATGCTTATCCTGGTCAATATACTTCAGACCCATCCGGGCAACCTCATAGGACCGTTTTCCCACCAACTCCGTTCCCTCATAGATCACCGAACCTGTGGTGGGTGTAAGCAGGCTGGCCATACATTTCAGCAAAGTGGTTTTTCCCGCGCCGTTACGGCCGACAATCGCCACCCGCTCATTGGGTTTAATATTCAGTTCAATGTCGAAGAGTACTTTTGATTGCCCGTAAGCGGCGTTTAAACTCCTCACTTCAACCATATTAGGTCTACCCATTTCCATCCCCCTTAATTTTCCCGTATAATCAAGAACAAGTAAACCAAAGCCATGCTTGTCCGTATTGCCGATTTTAATAGACCCTATTCTTTCCCCTTACATATTTCTCCCTGATCAAGCAGTTTTTAAGATAAATGGCAGTCCCGGGATTTGGATCGTGCTTGTTGTCTTGCTGTATGGTAGTCTGACAGGTCACGAACAAATATTTAACCCCGGTATAATCCCATCACCCTATTCCTTTATACAGTTTTCCGTTTCAACCTTTGGCTCCAACTTTCCAGGCGCATTATAAACCAAAACGATTATAAAACGCTATAATCCGGAGAAAACGACAATTTCCCCCGCGCTATACCCGATCACGGTTGTATTAAATATTGCGTAGAAGATCGTAAAGTCAAACCCGTCTTTATTCCGCGGTTTTCCAGTACTCTTTCCGGACCCGTTCACAATTTAAAACTTCATTGGTCTCACCTGAAGCAATCATCACACCCTCGACCATCACACCGACTTTTTCTACCAGATCCTGGATCTTCGAAATTTTATGCTCCACAATGAGAATGGTCTTTTTATGCACTTGTTGACGGAGGACAGTTAAACACTCATCGATCTCCACTTCGCTTAACCCGGCGAAGGGTTCGTCCAGGAGCAATACTTCCGGGTCGGTGACCAACGACATCGCAATCTCCAACACCCGTTTTTCCCCTAGCGAAATATTGGCGGTCATCCGGTCGGCTAATTTGGTCAGGTTGAAGGTCTCCAAACACTCATCAATCTTCGCGGAGACAATCCGGTCCATCCGGGAAAAAAAGGTTTTACGTAAGGAGAATTTATTGGTCGCCCGGTAATAGGCAAGACGCAAATTATCGATTACCTTAAGGTTATCAAAGGTGGAAGCTAACTGAAAGGTCCGCATAATCCCAAGGTCGACCCGGATTTCCGGACTTAACCTGGTGATATCCTGGCCTTTGTAATAGATGGCCCCTTCTTCCGGAATATAGTTACCGGTCAAAATATTAAAAAAGGTGGTCTTCCCGGCGCCATTAGCCCCGATCAAGGCGGCAATTTCATTCTTTGCCAGGCTAAACGAAACGTTATTCACAGCGGTCATGCCGCCAAAACGCTTGGTAATGTTTTCAGCCTGAAGAATCATCTGTGAATTGCTGTTCATCTTAGCAAACTCCTTTTTCTGATTCTGAGGAAATTACCTAATTCGTATTTTTGGGAAGCCTGCCCCGGGAAACCCGGAGCAGGCTTCAGGTAACCGTAGATTAGAAGCCCAAATCTTTGAGCGACGGGAATACTTCTTCGCCGCCTTGTACCGAAATGACCTCGAAGTAATCGAACTTGTTCTTTACTTCTTTCGGACCTTTACCACGGACGAGGAAACCGGCATACTTATAAACCGGCTCATGGTCTTCCCGCCAACGGGCAGGCCCTTTAACCGACATAAATTCGGGCTTTTCATCGATGGCCTTCTTAATCGCAGCCTGGTCAAAACTGCCGGCTCTTTCCACCGCGTCAAACAGTTGTTGCACAGCGATGTAAGCAATGGTAGCGTAGGCATCCGGCGGTGTGCCCCATTTGTCCATAAACGCCTTACTGTATTCGGTCGCCAGTTTCACGGTTTCTGCATCCTCGAAACCGGTCATGTCGTAATAGAAGAAGTGCATACCGTAAATGTTCTCTCTGGCTTCCACTGGTAATCCTTCGGCCACCACGTTAGTAAGGAAGCTGTTGAAGATAGTCATTTGCTTGTTCAGGCCCATGTCGTAGCATTGTTTTAAGAGAGCGATGGCGTCTCCACCAAACTGAGCGGAAATGAAGACATCCGGTTTGGCCGCCCGCACTTGTTCGAGGACAGTCGTAAAATCGCTGGTTCCCTGGGCGACCTCAGTTTGGCCAATAATCTGTCCGCCGTATTTCTTGGCCGCAGCTTCAAGACCGGCTTTGATGTCCCAGCCCCAAGAGTCGGAGCGGCCAAGGTAAAAGATGCGTTTTTTGCCAAGGTCGTTGATGGCGGCCGCACCAGCCATGTAACCGACGGTCCAAGGAGTATAACCGGCGGCGTAGGTGCAAGCGCCCATTTTCCCCTTCCGGTAAGAATCCAAGGGAGCAACATTAACCGGGAAATAGGGATAGGGATCCCTGATGCAAAGTTCATTAATGGCCAGTGAGATTGCAGCCCAGGTCTGACCAACCACCGCATGAGCGCCTTGGTCTTTCAGATATCTGAATCTTCTGACCCCGGTGTTGATGTTCGCTTCATCATCTTGGTTATCGACTTCAATCTTGACTTTGCCCCAGGGCATATCCAGTCCGCCTGCGGCATTCTTTTGATCGACCGCAAGAAGAATCCCTTGTTTCTGGGTCTCAGCCACCGCCGCAAAAGTTCCGGTATACGGTAAAAGAATACCCAACTTAAAAGTCTTCGGCTTGGCGGCGCCAAAAATCGTTCCTGATAGGAGGCTAACCACTAAGACACAAACAAACAATACGCCAACGAGAATTCCAATCTTCTTCTTCATTTCTTTCTCCCTTCTTTGTAATGATTGCAGAGTTGTT
This sequence comes from Bacillota bacterium, assembly GCA_012735135.1. GTDB lineage: Bacteria > Bacillota > UBA4882 > UBA10575 > UBA10575 > Capillibacterium. Next base: position 7,744 of record JAAYHY010000021.1, read on the forward strand.
CACCGTTTTATTACTGGCTTGAGTGAACGACCACCTCCTTATGGTACTAGTGGAACTTCGATATCACTATCAAAGTTCCTGCTAGGAAGGTTATTCCATGCCGTAACGGCAAACTATAATTGGTTGTTATTGTAACTTATTATGCGTTCGGCGGGCTATAGATCACGAAATATTCGGTTGGCCCCTGGTTAATATTGACAACTTCGTGAACCTCACCGGGAAAGATTAGAATACCGGTCCCGGCCGGCACACGGTGGGATTCTTGATCGTTCCGGAGCTCAAGCTCGCCGGAGATGACCAGTAAGAAATGTTCCGATTCGGGATGGCTGTGGGAAACGCCGAAGCCCCCCTCTTCCATCTTGGCATAATGAAAGGTAAAATTCTCCGCGCCCACACTCCGGTCGATGATGTTCCGGTGGTAAAGTCCGTTCCGGTTTTCGATCTTGATCAGCGGTTGTTCAGCCAGCGTAATCTTGATCATACCACTATCTCCTTGCGGAAAATAATTAATCTGTCTTTTCTAGGCAGCAAGCATTGGAGGCTTTCCTTGTTTGGCGGTTCTAAAGAGGTACACCATCATCACGACGACGATAATGTAACCAATAATATCGGAGTAGAAACCAGCATCGACCAATAAGGGGGCAGTGATAAAGAAGACCGCCCGCTCCCAAACCCGCAAATTCCGGAAAAGCCATCCTTGGAAGGCAGCAGCAAAGCAACAAATTGAAACTAACAAACTGGCGACAATCTTAACACTAACCGCCAACTCCTGCCCGTAGACAAAAATAGCCGGTTCGTAGATGAAAAAGAAAGGCAGGATGTACATAAAGAGTCCAAGCGGTACCGCGTTTAACCCGGTTTTCATCGGGTGTCCCCCAGCAATGCTGGCCCCGGCAAAAGCGGCCACACAGACCGGCGGGGTAATGTTGGAGATAACGGAGAACCATAAGCAAACCATATGGGCAGCTAGCGGTTGAATCCCCAACTGGATTAAGGAGGGCGCCGCCAAAATCGACATAATAATATAGGAAGCGGTCGTCGGTAGACCCATCCCAATGATGGTGGCAATAAAGGCTACCAGAACAATGGTTAAGAATAAATTTCCCTGTCCCACGGAGAGGATCAGGCTGGAAAACTTGACGCCTAAACCGGACAAGGTCAAGCTGGCCATGATAATACCTAAAGTCCCGGCAGTCGCCCCAACGCTTAATGCACTGGTCCCCGCTTCTTTTAAAGTCGCGATCAGTTTTTTAAAGTTAAAACGGGTGTCTTTCCGCAGCATACTACAGATGACAACAAAGACGGAACCCCAGAAAGCCGTCGCCGGTGCCGAGTAGCCTAGGGAAATAACCACCACCACCACCACGATGGTGAACAAATAGTACCAACCCTTCTTCATAACCTCGGAAAACTTGGGCAGTTCCTCACGGTTCAGGCCCTTAAGTCCGCTTCTTTTGGCTTGGAAATAAACCATAAAACCGAGGGCGATGTAATAGAGAATGGCCGGTGTGAAACTGATCAAAGCAACCGTCGAGTAGGGTTGTTGGGTTAATGTGGCCAGCACAAAGGCGGCCGCGCCCATCACCGGAGGAAGAAGTTGACCCCCGGAAGAAGCGGCCGCTTCCACGGCGCCGGCACACTCCGGTTTGTACCCGACTTTTTTCATCATCGGAATCGTAAAGGTGCCGGTCGCCACCACATTGGCCACCCCACTCCCGGAGATCGAGCCAAAAATGGCGCTACTGACCACCGCAATTAAGGCCGGGCCGCCGGCAATATGGCCCGTCAGCGAAGTAGATAGATCCATAAAGAAATCGCCGCCGCCGGAATTGTTGAGAAAAGCGCCAAAGATCAAGAAAGGCACAATATACGTGGCAAAGGTGTTCACAATCGTCCCGAAAATCCCATCGGTGTAATAGTAATATTCAACCATGGAGGACAGCCTAATCCCGCCGTGTTTGAAAATCCCCGGCAAATAAGGGCCAAAATAGGTTAAACCAATCATCACCAAGGCAATAAGGGGTAAAATATTACCCATCACCCGGCGGGTAACTTCTAGCGAAACGACCATGATTATTAGACCGAAAATGAGATCCCACTGGTTGGTCCAACCGGCACGGTAAGCCGCGTATTCCTTATATTGAAGCATCCAATAAAGTACCGTTGAAACGGCCATCACTACCAAAAGGGCATCCACCACATATAACACTTTACTCTGGGGATGTTTTTTGCTGGCTGGATAAAGCAAAATACTGAGTAAAAAAGTGACCAATAAATAAATCCCGCGGTGGGTCTCACTGGAGAGAATGCCAAAACCGGCTGTATAGAAATAAAAGGCGGAAAAACCAATGGCAATAATGGTGACAATCGTTTTAAAAACCGTGTTAAGCTCCCGCTTTTTCGCCAAAGCTGTCCCTCCTCAATGCAAAGTGCGTAACCGGGAGAAGATCCTAACCAAATACTTTGAATAACATTGGGGAACAGAGGAAACCCTCTGTTCCCTCCCTTGATTATTGTTGTTGTTCTTTCCAGAAGCGTTCGGCGCCTGGATGATAAGGAATTCCTAAAGTTTTTACCAATTCCGGATCATTACCCATGGTCTTCCAGTTAGGATGGACAGCACCTAAATATTCTTTGCCTTCCGGGCTGAAGCAGACTTTCATCATTTCATAAACGGCATCGGCCGGCACGTTTTTGCTGGCCACTTGATACACGGTAAACATAAAGACCGGCACATCTTCAGTCTGACCTTCATAAGTATTGGCTTTCATAACCCCTTTGGAGAAGAAAGGACCGGCGGTCACAATCTTATCCAATTCTTCATCGGTAAATGGAATGATGTAAATATCACGGGTCGCCGCCAACTCAACAATCCCGGCGGCCGGTGACCCGCTCATCCCGACGGCATCCACTTTACCCTCCTGCAGGGCTTGGGCGGCCTCACTGAAGGCCAACTCGGACTCGATCGCTTTGATTCCCAGGGTTTTTAAGGTAAACCGGGAATTATCACTGGAACCGGAACCCGGGGAACCAAGCACCACCCGTTTTCCTTCCAGATCCTTCATGGTTTTAATCCCTTTATTCGCCAGAGTAACAAAGTAATGATCGCTCTTGTAGATTTCAAACATAATCCGTGGGTTGTCATTGGGACGGCCTTTCAAAATACCCTCTCCGTTCCAACACTCCCAAAGGTGGGTCGAGTAAGACATCGTAAGGTCCGCTTCCCCCGAAGCCAACCGCCGGGTATTCAGCACCGAACCGCCGCTGGCGATCATATCAACTCTCATATTAGCGGGCAGCTTCTCATTTAGTAACTTGACAATTCCGCCACACATCGTATACCAGACCCCGCCGGGGTTACTGGCGCTATAAGCATAACGCTCTGCGGCGCCAATTAATCCGGCACATAAACCTACCACAGTTATAACCACAGCCAAGGCCACAAACAAACGGTATTTTTTCATTTTCGACTGGTACCTCCTCAATGTTGAAGTGGGGAACAGAAACGAGCCTTTTTTCTTCCGTAACCACCCCCTTTGGTAATAGCGATCTTCCTTCAGAATAGATTAGAAAACAACTCCCAGCGCCAAATAATTCATTACATCACAACTCACCCAATGGGAATTCCTTTACCTATGTCCAGCACCGGCCGCCGCCCCCTGTTACTGAAACAGGAAACGGCGACTGGTAATATATTGACTGATTTAACGTTGGGGGTGGACGATAACTTTCATGGCATTATCAATCCGCTGCGTAAAGGTGTCAAAAGCCTTGTTAATCTCCCGCAAGGGAAACTCATGGGTAATCAAAGGCCTTAAATCAATCTTCCGCTGGGCGGCCATGGAGAGCGCCCGCCGGACATTCCGCCGGCCTTCGCCCCGGACGGTATAGAGATTAACATTGCGGACGACCGCCTTGTTAATATTAACCGTGACCGGACCTTTATAGAACGCCACCATGACAATGGCCCCACCCGGTCGAACTATATTCAAAGCATCTTCCAGCGAATTGGAAACACCGGCCGCATCAAAGACCACATCGGCGCCGATGCCATTGGTCAGCTCTTTAACAACCTGAACCGGATCTTCTCCTGCGCGGACATTAACGGTAACATCGGCGCCCATCTTTTTCCCCATTTCCAGACGGCCTTGGCGGGTCCCGGTCAGGATAACTTGATCCGCCCCCAGGGCTTTGGCGGCTTGGGCCAGGGCAAGCCCAATGGGGCCGGGACCAATAATCGCCACCGTATCACCGGCAAGATAACCGCCCATCGCGTCAATGGCGTAAAAGGCCGAACCGGCCGTGGTAATGATCGCCGCCTCCTCAAAGGAGATCTCATCGGGCATTTTGTAAAGGGTATTCACATGTTTGATCGCATACTCGGCAAAACCACCGTTGGCCGTCATACCGCTGGCGGAGTGGCCCTTCGCCCGGTTGCCAAAATTCAAACAGGCGGTATATTCACCCATAATACAGTTGTGGCAGCGGCCACAGCCTTTATGGACTTCCGAAGCCACCCGGTCACCGACTTTAAATTCGTCCACGGTAGCCCCGACTTGAACCACCGTCCCGGCATACTCATGACCCATAATAAAGGGCATAGGCGGTTCACCGGGCATGCCATGGTCCCGGATCTCCACATCGGTCCCGCAGATCCCGCAAGCCTCCACCCGGATCAATACTTCATCGGGGCCCGGAACCGGAACATCAGTTTCACGCACTTCAATCTGTCCACGGGCGACCAGATGTGCCGCCTGCATTTTTTTGGGGATCGCCATCGGTTTTCCCTCCGTTGTTATCTTTTCTTTAGTTGCCGCCATTTTTCCAATTTCAAAACCTCGGGGTTGGCAACCTTTTCCGGCTGATAACCATTGAAGAGATCGATCACCCGCTTCGCCGCTTCGGTCGCCATTCTCACCACACACTCACCGGTCAACGCCGCCGTATGGGGAGTAAGAATCACATTATCCATTTTAAGCAGAGGATTATCCTCTTCAATGGGCTCATGTTCAAAGACATCGAGGCCGGCGCCACGAATAACCCCTTCCTGCAACGCCTTAATCAGATCTTGTTCATGAACGACCCCGCCCCGGGAGACATTAACTAAATAAGCTTCCGGTTTCATCATCTTCAGTTGATCCCAGGCGATCATGTTCCGGGTGTGTTGATTGAGCGGAACATGAATGGAGACGACATCAGCCGTTTTCAATAGCTCCTCCAGACCGACAAAATCAACGGTCTCCCGAAAGCTGCCTTTCACTTCCTCCGGCAAAATTGGATCATAGGCCAGCAGTTTCGTCTGGGAAAGGGGATAAAAGTAACCGGCCAAAAGTTGTCCAATTTTGCCGAAACCTACTACCCCCAGACGTTTTCCGCGCACGTCCTGCGGGTAGTTTTGATAGCGGATCTTAAAGTTGTTCTTTCTAACCTCACGGTCCATCAGGAAAAATTGCTTGAAGAGCGCCAGGATTATGGCGACGGTATGCTCCGCCACCGTGCTGGCGTTCACCCCCAGACTGGAAGTGACGATCACGCCGTTTTCGGTGGCGGCCTTGAGGTCCACATTGTCTACCCCGCCACCGGTCCGCGAAATAGTCCACAGATCATCGGCGGCTTTGATTAAGGCCTCGTCGATAAAAATTCCGGTCCTAAGCACAATGGCCTTGGCGCCTTTCATCAAGGGCTTGACGGTCTCCGGTTTCGGATCCGGCGCCACCACCACATCCAAACCCGCATCCTCAAGCATCATTCGGGCTTCTTCCTCAATCGGTTGGGGAAGAAGCACATATCCCTTATCTCGATCCATCCTGTTTACCCTCTTTTCTCCTCTTTATCGCAGATAACGGCCGCCAACCACATCCAAAGTAATCCCCGTGATGTAACTGGCGTCATCGGATGCCAAAAAGACAACGGCTTTCCCGATCTCCTCCGGTGTGCTCAACCGGCGCAGCGGAATATTGGCGACAATCTTCTCTCTTTCGGCCGCGTCTTTATTCTCCCACAGGTTCTTCATCCGGTCTCCGGTGATCGTCACCGTCGGGGCTACCCCGTTCACCCTGATTCCCTGCGGGCCCCAATCATAAGCAAGCTGGCGGGTTAATCCCTCCACACCCGCTTTGGCCGCCGTGTACTGGACGCCGGCCAACGAGGCCCGCCAATGGCCGGCCAGGGCGGCCATGTTCACAATGGCTCCCTTGCCGGCTTTGGCCATGTAGGGAATAGCAGACTGACAGGTGAAAAAGGTTCCCTTCAGGTTGACATTTAAGACCAGATCCCAGTGTTTCTCCTCAATCTCCTCCAGCTTATATGGGGTATGCAAGCTACCGCCCGCATTATTAACCAAAATATCTATAGCTCCCCAAGTCTGAACCAACTCATCAATCATGGCCTGAACTTCGGCTTTCTTGGTAACATCAGCCTTTTTGCCGATGACCCGGTTGGGGAATTCCTGGTTTAACGCCGCTACGGCCTGATCAATGGTTTCCTGGTTAAGGTCATTGATCATGACCTTGGCGCCTTCTTCCAATAAACAACGGGCAATCGCAAAACCCATCCCTTGGGCGGAACCGGTCACTAATGCCACTTTATCCTGTACTCTACCCATCTGTTCTGCTCCTTAATTTTGATCTGTTTTTCTAATACCATTCGGTGACGGTAGCCAGTTGGCCTGACTCAGGCTCTGTTGGTGAAGAGACGTTTCTCGTCGGGGACGACGATGTCGAACTTCTTGACTTCCTCGAGGAAGTTGGCCAGAGCGCGGCCGGCTTTGGCAAAGTATTTCTCACCCTTCTCC
>JAAYHY010000022.1 GCA_012735135.1 Bacillota bacterium
CGGCGATCGTCAAATCGATGACCCTCAGTTTTTTCATTTCCTGTTGAGTCATGTAAAATGTCTCCTCTCTCATGGGTGACATTTTACCAGAATAGATTCAATCTGACATTATCACAGAATAACTACATGCTTTAGAAAATTATGTTGATTCTTGCCCCGCCCTATAGTATAATCATGAATAATTTATCATTATCCTGGTAACCCACCCTGAATAATATGTATTCGTGCCAGCGAGAAGTAATAAATAAGAGGAGGTTAAGCCTATGGAGAAAAATTTTCGACTGGAGACTTTAGTGGTACACGCCGGGCAGACGCCGGATCCGGTCACAGGCGCAAGGGTAACACCGATCTATCAAACCACATCCTATGTTTTTAGAGATACGGACCATGCGGCGGCGCTGTTTGCCCTGGAAGAGGAGGGGAATATCTACACGCGGTTGATGAATCCCACCACCACCGTTTTTGAAGAAAGGATGGCCGCTTTGGAAGGAGGGGTTGGCGCCCTGGCGACTTCTTCCGGGCAAGCTGCGATCGCGCTGGCGATTCTTAATATTGCACAAGCCGGTGATGAGATTGTGTCCGCCAACAACCTCTATGGTGGAACCTACAACCTTTTCCGGCACACTTTAGCCCGGTTTGGGATCAATGTCCGCTTTGTTGACTCCACCGATCCGGAGAGGGTTCAAGAGGCGATTACAGCGCGGACCAAAGCGATTTACGCGGAAACCATCGGCAACCCCAAACTGGATGTTTTGGATCTTGAAGCCATGGCGCGGATCGCCCACGACCACAATCTCCCTTTGATTGTGGATAACACTTTGGTTCCTTATTTGATCCGTCCCTTTGACTTTGGCGCCGATATTGTTGTTTATTCGGCGACGAAGTTCATCGGTGGGCATGGCACTTCTCTAGGCGGGGTGATTGTTGATTCCGGCCGGTTTGATTGGGCCAAAGGTAACTTTCCTTTAATTACTGAACCTGATCCCAGTTACCATGGGGTAAATTTTATTGAAGCCGTTGGGAATAAAGCATATATCGTAAAAGCGCGCGTCACTTTGATGCGGGACCTGGGCGCAACGCTTTCACCATTTAACTCCTTTTTATTCCTGCAAGGGCTGGAGACCTTGCACCTGCGTATGCCACGGCATAGCGAAAATGCCCTGAAAGTAGCCGCGTTCCTGCAGAAACATCCACAAGTCTCGTGGGTTAATTATCCCGGGTTGCCCGACAGCCCCCATTATGAGAAAGCGCAAAAATATCTTCCCTACGGTGCAGGGGCGATTGTCGGCTTTGGCGTCAAGGGAGGAAAAGCGGCCGGAATTAATTTTATTAATCACGTAAAACTCCTATCCCATTTGGCCAATATTGGTGATGCCAAGTCATTGGTTATTCATCCGGCTTCCACTACTCACCAGCAATTAACCGAGGAGGAACAGGTGGCTACCGGTGTGACCCCGGATTACATCCGTCTTTCAGTGGGGATTGAAAATGTCGAAGATATTATTGGTGATCTCGATCAAGCCCTCAAAGCGACGGTCTGATTCGGGGATAATTCATTTGTAACTTGCCAAAAGCGGCAGATTAATTTAGGATTAGGCAGTTTGACCATTGAGGTCAGGAAGACCATGTTTTTTGTCTAGACCGGCTTGGCAGCAACTGGCATCCGGTCGGAGCGGCTGACTCCCGAAGAGGAACTGGGGAGAGACCGGTAGAGAAGACGACTAGAGAGGAAGGAAGCGGTATGGAATTTTTTCTCGATTGTTTACCTTGTCTCCTCCGGCAGGTGTTGGAGGCGTCCCGTTTGGCGACGGACCGGACGGAAGTCCATGAGCAGATTATGGAAGAAGCCACGAAAATACTGGCGGGATACAAAGAGTTCCCGAATTCACCGGCTTTGGCCAGCGTCCTCCATGCCGTAGTGAAAAAACAGACCGGTGTGGCCGACCCTTACCATGAAGTGAAAAGGGCAAATATCCAGGAGGCTTTAGCGGTTTACCCCTTTCTCCAGAGCTTTCTGGCGGAACAGACCGACCGTTTGTATTGGGCCTAAAAAATTGCTGCGACCGGTAATATCATTGATGCGGCGGTCGGTAAGACACGGAATTTAAAGGAAATTTTGGAGCAAGAACTCGCCAAGCAGTTTGCCCTTTGTGATCTGGAGCAGTTCAAAAAAGAACTGGCGACGGCCGGGCATCTTTTAATTATTGGTGATAATGCCGGGGAGACGGTTTTTGACCGTCTCATCATGGAGTATTTTTCCGATTTGACCATAACCTACGCGGTTCGTGGAGAACCGGTGATTAATGATGCGACGGTGGAAGATGTCCGTGTCTCCGGATTTGCGCCCCGGATCAATGTGGTCTCCACCGGAGGCCGATCGCCCGGCTTAATCCTGGACGAGTGTGCGGAGGAATTTAGAGCCCTTTTCTACCGGGCGGATCTAGTAATCAGCAAAGGACAGGGCAATTATGAAGCATTAATGGATGAAGAGCGAAGAAGCCTCTATTTTTTGCTAAAAGCCAAATGCCCCATGCTGGCGGAGAAACTTGGTGTTCAAGTCAATGATTATGTTTTTAAGTGGAATGGCCGATAAAACCCGGCGCTTTCGGGTATATTATCCACGAAGGACGATTCGGAAGCGAGGAAATTGATGTTACGGGATAAAGTGTTATTGGGCGCCTTGGCCGGGGCTTTTGCCAATTTTGTTATGGAGATATCGGAACTCATTTTATGGAAAAGGAATATTTTACCCCACCCCCTCTTCCACTATCTGGCCAGTTTATTAATGCCGATGGAAGCTTCGCACCATCATTACCTGGGACAGGTCATGGGATTCTTGGGGACGAAAGTATACGGCGCTTTCCTGGGGGTAATTTTTATCTTTTTATTAACTTATACAGGCTACCGTTTTTTTTGGGCAAAGGGTTTACTTTACGGGGCTTTTCTTTGGCTTTTCTCCTATGGTGTCCTTGCTTCCCTCCCAATTGTCAAACTCAGTGCTTATCCCCGGATGCCCCTGGTCACTCTCCTCTTTCTCCTCCTTCATCTCCTTTTCGGCTTTGCCCTGGGTCTTTTTATCCAAGTAGTCGCCCGCGCCGGCCCCCAACCGCCTGCCGAAAGGGATGAAAACCAACTCTAGCTCAGATCACCGCCGGGGCGAATGGTTTTTTTTCTCAGTTCCGGTCCCTTTTTTTTCTTCTGGTCACTAACAGATAAACAAGGAGGGAAGAAGGGACATTCAATAAACCTAAAAGCCCCCAGAGCCACGCATTCTCTCCGCGTTTGCGCGCATCATGAAAGATCCAGAGCGCCTGCGTTAGCACGAGGACGGCGAGGAGACGATATCCCCACCAAGCGATAGTGTCCATGGTTGATCCGGCCTCCTTTTTACTCGGGTTGGGCGAGTATAATAACAAAGGGTAAGAATAAAGCAACACCGGCATAACCTATCATGAGCGGAATGGCATATCCGTTCTGGAGAAGTAGCCCTAGGCCGGCCAGATAAAGGAGGGCTACCACGGGGAAAAGGAGTGTTTCCAGGATCGCCCGCCGGCGGGCAGTTTTTTGGGTTTGTTCCACCAGCTCTTGAAAATAGGAAAGCGGGGGAACGGATGAGGTCGCCATCATCGCCTCAACTTCCTGGTCAAAAGCATCTAAAGCCGGCTTTATAGGGACAATGGCCTGGTCGAATTCGGTTTCATTCTTCATTACGCTCACTCCTCTCGGCTAAGCTTGAACGTAACTCCCGGACCGCCGCATGGAGACGGGAACGTACCGTCCCGACGGGAATCTTGAGGATAGCGGCGATCTCTTGGTAGGTAAAATCGTAATAGTACTTTAGGACCAAGGGGGTCCTTTTTTTTAATGGCAATTGAAGAAGGGCTTCTTTGATGGCAATGTTGTTGTCCTCCGCGGTAACCGGTGTTGGCGGCCATTGCCCAGCGGTGGTAAGCGCTTCGTAGTGCTTTTCCTGCCTTTTTTGGCGCCGCCTGCCATCCCGGTAGAGGTTGGCGCCGATTGAAATTAACCAACTGGCGAAGGGAGCCTCTTGCCGGTACTGGCCGATGTTGATTATCGCTTTGACCATGGTTTCCTGGGTTAAATCTTGGGCCAGGTTGGGATCCTGGGTGAGTTTGATAAAGTAGCCCAACACTTGACGGTAATTGGCCTGGAGTAAGGTTGCTAAAGCTTGCGGATCCTGATCTAAACCGGCGCCGTTTTTGGTTGGCGGTTTTGCTTTCATGCCGCTTCACCCCGCTTCAAACATAACTTAACTCATGAAACTTGACTGGTAAAGAGTTGATTACGGTTTAAAAAACGACTGCATGCTTTGAGGGCAAAGAAATCAATGACCAAGACAGCAGCGCCAAACCAGCAAAGAAAAAGACTGTTCACCAGGAGTATTCCGGTCATTTGGGCAATGAAAATGCCGAGGATGGGCAGGATGACGAGGCATCCCAGTTGGTATGCTTCTTGAAACCCTTTGACTTTTGCGGAAATAAAGACATTAACTAAGACCGCGCCTAAACTCACAGCCGGGGTGACCCAGAGTAAAAGGAGAAGCCAGTTCCCCTGGGGGAAGATGAACCGGTGAAAGAGGGGATAAGCCGCAATATTGACCACGATTCCGTAGAGGAAGGAACAGACCAGGGTGAGAAAAATGGCGGGCAGAAAAGCAGCAAGAATCTTCGCCCCGAACAACGTCTCCAGCTCAAGAGGGGTAAATAAGAGCGTTTCCAAGGTTTTCCGTTCCTTTTCTCCGGCGAAACTGTTCGCCCCGATGACACTGGCGGCCATGAGCGGGATTAAGAGAAAAAAGGGGGCAAAAAAGTAATTAACGATAAAAAAGATGACTTGCTGGTTAATGCCGTCAAAAGAGAAAATGGTCTCACGGAGGGTCCCCGGGGGTAGTTGGGAAAAAAGTTTTCGGATCGGATCAATATTACCTATTTTGTCCATTTCGTAGAAACGGGCGGGGAGCACCACGGCGAGGGGGAGAACAATGCTGAACATGAGAGGAATGATCATCATCGGCAACCAAAGCTGGACATTGCTGCTGATGGCCTTGATGTCTTTGGTAATGATGGCTCTTGCCGCTCTTTTGTTCATGCTTTTTCCTCCTTTAGTCTAAAGTACAAGGTCTCTAAATCACGCCCCAGGATCACGCTGGAATAGACCGGCCCCACGGCGAGCAACTCTTTCAACAGGATGGGAATCTCCTCTTTGCGCTCCACTTTAAACTGGAGGTAACCGGGGAATTTGTTTTCAAGCTGGAATCCTTTAAATTCGGGGCCGGCGATTTCCAGGTCGGTCTCCACTTTTATGCTGACCGCGGTGAGGTATTTCTCTGCCAATTCGTTGAAGGTCCCGATCTCCAGGAGTCGGCCATGATCAAGGAAAAGAAAACGGTGGCACAGCTCTTCCACCTGCTTTAATTGATGGGTGGCCAGGAGGATGGTTACTCCGCAGGTACGGTTTAGCTCCTTAATATAATGGATTAAACTTTTGGCTCCCTCCGGGTCCAAACCGGTCGTCGGTTCATCCAGGAAAAGGATCTCCGGTTGGTGTAAAAGGGCTTTGGCGATGCCAAGCCTTTTTTTCATTCCGGTACTAAAGACTGCTACTTTCTTGTGGCGGGCGTCACGCAAACCGCAAGTGGCGAGGAGTTCTTCCGCCCGCGCTTTGGGCTCACTGACCCCGTATAGTTCAGCGAAGAAAAGCAAATTTTCCAAGGCCGTCATCTGTCCATAAAGGGCCGCTGATTCGGTCAACACCCCGCAGCGCTTCCGGACCTCATTACCGGCGGTGACCGGATCAAAACCGGCGACGGTGATTTGGCCGGCGTCGGCTGTAATCACCCCGTTGAGCAGCCGGATGGTGGTGGTCTTCCCGGACCCATTGGGTCCTAAAAAGCCCAGGATTTCGCCTTTCCGGACGGTGAAGGATAGATCACTGATCACCGGCACCCCAGAGAAGGATTTAGCGACTTGCTCTAAGCAGATCACAGATTGCTCCAACCTGATCACCTCGTAATTAGGACGTCTTTGGGCACGGAAAAGTTCATTGCCAGCGAATTTTTTTATTTATTGTTTTACCATCTTGCCCGGTTTCGGCTGGAATTGTAATAGCCCACCGGGGTGTCCAGTAAAAGGATTTGATCCTGAGGCCGGTCTTGCGCAACTGCCGGCGAAAAATACCGGGGAAATCTGGATGAACCGGATTGAACGGATTGGCCTCTTTATTCAGCGCCAAAACCGGTAAAAATCTACCAAAATCTCGCGAAAAAGAGGATTTTGGCCGGAGAATGGCGAATAGAAACACAAACGTTTGTGAAAGCGAGTAGAATTATGGCAACTATCAAAGATATTGCTAAAAAAGCGGGAGTATCCGCCAGTGTCGTTTCCCGGGCTCTTAACAATAAATACGGGGTAAACGAAAAAACACGGGCCAAAATCATCCAGATCGCCCGGGAGATGGAATATTACCCGAATGTCTTGGCCCGCAGCCTGGTCACCCGGAAAACCGAAACCATTGGCGTGGTAATTGCCGATATTTCCGAACCCTTCTATTCCCAAATCATTAAAGGAATGTACACCGTGGCCGATCGGGTGGGGTATACGTTGTTATTCTCCAACTCCTATGAAAGCCTGGAAAAGACTAATGTTCTACATAAGATGGTAGATTCGGAACGAGTGGATGGGCTGGTCATCATCGGCAGTAATATCCGGGAAACCGATTTTATTTTAAACCTTCTAAAGGAAAGAATCCCCTTTGTTTTGATCGAAAGGAACCTGGAGGATCCAGCGGTAAATTGTATCTGGGTGGAAAATAAGGAAGGCGCTTACCAGGCAACGAACTATCTGATTAAAAAAGGACATACCCGGATCGCCCATATTTCCGGGACCCAGGATATTCAAGTCGCCATCGACCGTTTGGCCGGTTATAAAGAAGCTTTGGCCGATGCCAAGATCCCCTTTAACCCCGAATTCGTCCGGACCGGTTATTTTCTCCATGAAGGGGGGTACCGGGCGGCTAAGGAACTTTTACAAATGACCCCCCGGCCCACCGCGATTTTTGCTGGAAATGACACGATGGCCTATGGCGCTTTGCAAGCGATTTCCGAATTTGGTTTGGCCATTCCCGATGAGATTGCGGTGATCGGCTTCGATGATCTGGAATTCTCCGGCCTAACCAATCCGCCTTTAACCACTATTCGCCAACCCCGTTTTGAAATGGGCAAGAAGGCGATTAGTATTCTTCTCCGGTTGTTGCCGGGCGAAGAAGAAGCCTCAGGAGTAAAGGCGGTCTTTCCCACCCAATTGGTGGTTCGCCGGTCGGTCTAACGGAAGCAGAGAAAAGATTATGGTGCCGATTATCCCGTTGTTAAGGCGGGACATGGACTTGGTGCAACCCGGTAAAAGCGAAGGTGGCTGGTGGTTTTAGCATCACGGTCTTGTGGGGGTTATTTGCGTAATTTAGGCCGTGAGCTTTTTTTGGCCCCGGTCCGTTGGGAGGATGGCTGACCGGTGGTGAAAACTTGTGGGGAACCGAGGGAGGGTTCGTCTTTGGATTTGATGGAAACAGCCGATTACCGGTGTTGGCTTAATTACGGGCGGGTGGAAGACGAAGCGCTGTGCCGGCACTACCGGGAGTGGTGTAGCCGGATTGTCACTCCGATCCCGGCTGCCGGGGCGACTCTAGCCTTGTCGGAACTGGTAACCGGGATTCAACAACTCACAGCCGTTCAACCGGATATAGCGGTCTATCCCTCCGGTCAGCAAGGGATCCTCTTTGGCCTATTGGAAAGCGCTCCTTTCAGCGCGGGACTGGTTACTCCGGAGGAGAAGGCAGAGTTGAATGAAGAAGGGTTTCTCTTAAAAACCGTGTCGCAACCCGGACCCTATCTTCTACTAACCGCCCGTACCGAACAAGGGTTGCTCTACGGGGTTTTTGGCCTCCTCCGGCTCCTCCAAAGCCGGCGCCGCCTTGACCGGCTGCAGATGGTGGAGACGCCGAAGAACCCCATCCGCATGCTCAACCACTGGGATAATCTGGACGGCAGTGTGGAACGGGGATACGCGGGGAACTCTTTTTTTTACCGGAATAATGAGTTGACGGCCAATCTCGAGCGGGTGCGTGACTATGCTCGCCTGCTGGCTTCCATCGGGATAAACCGGATCGTGGTTAATAATGTGAATGTGCATCCGGAAGAGACAAAACTGATTGATTGCCGCCTGGGGATGGTGGAGAAGCTGGCGGAAATTTTCCGGCCTTACGGGATCAGGCTCATGCTCAGTATAAATTATGCCAGCCCGATGGAGATCGGAGGGTTACCGACGGCCGATCCCCTGGATCCAGAGGTTCGCCAGTGGTGGCGGCAGAGGGTGGAGGTGATCTACAAGCGCATTCCTGACTTCGGCGGTTTCCTGGTGAAAGCCGATTCGGAGCACCGCCCGGGTCCATTTACTTACGGGCGGAACCATGCGGAGGGGGCCAATATGCTGGCGGAGGCTTTAGCGCCCTACGGCGGGGTGGTGATTTGGCGGTGTTTTGTTTATAACTGCCAGCAAGACTGGCGGGACCGGAAAACCGACCGCGCCCGCGCCGCCTATGACCATTTTCAGCCGTTGGATGGCGCCTTTGCTTCAAATGTGATCTTACAGATCAAAAACGGCCCCATGGATTTCCAGGTCCGCGAGCCGGTTTCTCCGCTTTTCGGCGCTATGCCGGCTACCAACCAGATGCTAGAGCTCCAGATCACCCAAGAGTATACCGGACAACAGATTGATCTTTGCTACTTGGCCCCCCAGTGGAAAGAGGTTTTGGATTTTGACACTTATGCCCGGGGTGAAGGTTCATTTGTTAAACGGGTTGTGAACGGTTCCTTATTTCAACGGCCTTACGGAGGGATGGCCGGGGTGGCCAATGTGGGCGATGATCCAAACTGGACCGGTCATCCATTGGCCCAGGCTAACCTTTATGCCTTTGGCCGTTTGTCCTGGGATCCGGATCTATCGGTGGAGGAGATTACCGAAGAGTGGGTGAAAGCAACCTTTGGCCCCGATCCGGAGGTTGGCGCGACGATCAGCCGGATGCTCTTATCCTCTTGGCGGATTTATGAGAATTACACCGCACCCTTAGGGATTGGCTGGATGGTCAACCCCGGTTTCCATTACGGCCCAAATGTGGACGGTTATGAGTATTCCCGGTGGGGAACTTATCACCGGGCCACTTGTCACGGGATCGGGGTCGACCGGACGATGGCCAGCGGCACCGGGTATACCGGACAGTATTTTCCGGAAAACGCCCGGCGCTATGAGGATGTGGCGACCTGCCCCGATGAGTTAATCCTGTTTTTCCATCATCTACCCTATACCCACCGACTGAAGAACGGGAAAACAATTATTCAGCATATCTATGATACCCACTTTGCAGGGGTGGAACAAGTTAAAGAACTAATCCAAAGCTGGGGACGGCTCAAAGGGAAAGTGGATGAACGGCGCTTTCGCCAAGTGGAGGAGCGCTTGACCAAACAGCTGGTGGCGGCGGAAGAATGGCGGGATGTGATCAATACTTACTTTTACCGGAAAACGGGTATTCCCGACCAACACCGGCGGAAAATTTATCCTTAAGCGGGAACAGTGTATATCGACAAAGGGGGTATTGCGTGATGGCAGAAAAGAAAGAAGCAAGACCGGTCTTTCAAGATCCCACTAAGACGATGGAGGAAAGGGTGGCCGATTTAATCAGCCGCCTAACTTTGGAAGAGAAAGTATCCCAGATGATCTTTTACTCTTCCGCCCTTGGCCAATGGGGGATACCTGAATATAACTGGTGGAATGAATGCTTGCATGGGGTGGCCCGCGCCGGCGTGGCGACGGTTTTCCCTCAGGCCATTGGGCTGGCGGCGACCTTCGATTCGGACTTATTGTTACGGGTTGCTTCCGCCATTGCCGATGAAGCCCGGGCGAAACACCATGAGTTTGCCCGGAAAGAAGACCGCGGGATGTATAAAGGTTTAACTTTTTGGAGCCCCAATATCAATATCTTCCGGGATCCCCGATGGGGGCGGGGACAAGAAACCTACGGTGAAGATCCCTATCTTACCGGACGCCTGGGGGTCGCCTTTATCAAAGGATTACAGGGCGATGACCCCAAATATCTGAAGGTGGCGGCCTGCGCCAAACATTATGCGGTGCACAGCGGGCCGGAAAACCTCCGGCATGAGTTTGATGCGCAGGTTAGTAAGAAAGATCTGCGCGAAACTTACCTGCCCGCCTTTCGGGATGCGGTAAAAGAAGCAAAAGTCGAAGCGGTGATGGGTGCCTACAACCGGGTCAATGGGGAGCCGGCTTGCGCCCATTCGGTTCTGTTAGAAGAGATTCTCCGCCGGGAATGGGGGTTCGAGGGACATGTGGTCTCCGACTGTGGCGCCATTCAGGATATCCACCAACATCACCACTATACATCGACCCCGGAAGAGTCGGCGGCGGTGGCGGTGAAAAATGGTTGTGATCTAAATTGCGGCTGGATCTTCCAACATTTATTAAAGGCCGTCGAAAAAGGGTTAATTACCGAGACCGAGATTGACCGGTCCCTTGCCCGCCTGTTGCGCACCCGGATGAAATTGGGGATGTTCGATCCGCCGGAAATGGTGCCTTACACCCAGATCCCCTATGAAGTGAATGACTGTGCCGAACACCGGCGTTTAGCCTTGGATACGGCCCGGAAAACGATGGTCTTGCTGAAAAATGAAAACCGGCTCTTACCATTGGATAAGAATAAGATTAAATCAATAGCCGTCATTGGGCCCAACGCCGACCGGAAAAGCATTTTGCTGGGTAATTATTACGGGACGCCTTCCCAGTATGTCACGCCGTTGGCTGGGATCAGGGCGGCCGTCGGCGACCAGGTTAAGATTTATTTTGCCGAAGGTTGTAGCTTAAACAACCGGGAATCAAGTTTCTGGGGCGAACCGGCGACCAAAGGTTTTGCCGAAGCCCTGGCCGCCGCGGAACGGGCGGATGTGGTCGTAATGTGTCTCGGGATCTCGCCGGAACTGGAAGGCGAAGAAGGCGAAGTGGCCAACTCCGACGGTGGCGGCGACCGTATTTCTTTGGATTTACCCGGCATGCAGCAGGAATTATTGGAGATGATCGTCGCCACCGGGAAACCGGTGATCCTTGTCCTCTTTAACGGTGGTCCCCTTACGATTAATTGGGCCCAGGAGAAGGTTCCGGCGATCATCGAAGCCTGGTATCCCGGGGAAGAAGGTGGCACGGCCTTGGCCGATGTGATCTTTGGCGCCTATAACCCCGGCGGGCGTTTGCCGGTCACTTTTGTTAAATCAATGGCACAGTTACCGGAATTTACCGATTACAGCATGAAAGGACGGACCTACCGTTACATGGAGGAGGATCCCCTCTATCCATTTGGCTATGGTCTAAGCTATACTGAATTTACCTATGACCACCTGACCATTGATCGGGCCCAGATCGATACGGGGGCCGACCAAAAGTTCACGGTGGAGGTGGAAGTCGAAAATACGGGGCCCTACGCCGGGGATGAGGTGGTCCAGCTTTACGTCAAAGATGTGGAAGCGTCTGTTACGGTACCAAAGTGGGAATTAAAGCGGTTTTGCCGTCTCCATCTAGCGCCCGGGGCTAAGCAAAAGGTGGTCTTTACCCTATCCCTCCGTGATTTAGCCCTCATTGACGAAGAGGGACGTTGTTGGATTGAACCCGGTCAGTTCATTATTTACGTGGGCGGACAACAACCGGACCACCGTAGTCAGGAACTGACGGGAAAAGAAGTACTGGCCGGCGTGATCGAAGTAACCGGTCCCCGGCGGGAATTGGAATACTAATATCTCCTCCGCCAGGCTTTTTGTGGTGTAAAGCTCCAGCCGGGTGAATATATGAGATTGGCTTAAAAAAAAGCAAGCTTAGATTCAAGCTTGCTTTTTTTATTTATCACTAGGATGGTTACCACTGGCGGTCATCAACCCCGTCCAACCAGGCCACGAGCGGCGGCAGTAAAGCGGCGATCGTCCCTTCTGTAAAGGGATTTTGCAGGTTGGCCAAAGCCACCAGTTCCAAGAAGGAAAGGCTACCGCCGGCTTGACAAAGGCGGAGATAATCGGCCCAGGCCGCTTCCCGGTCCCGCCCGGCTTTGATCCAGAACTGGAAGGCGCAAGTTTGGGCCAAGGTATAGTCGATGTAGTAAAAGGGATCGGTGTAGATATGACCTTGCCGGTACCAGTAGCCACCCCGGGCCAGTAAATCATTATCGGCGTAGTCCCGGTCTGGGAGGTACTTTGTTTCCAAATGCCGCCAGACCTTTTTCCGTTCCTCCGGAGAAGCTTCCGGGTGGGCGTAAACCCAGTGTTGAAATTCGTCGACCGTTACCCCATAGGGGACAAAAAGCAGTGCGGAGGTGAGATGGGCAAATTTAAACTTCAACTCGTCTTCTTGAAAGAAAAGCTTCATCCAGGGCCAGGTTAGAAACTCCATACTCATCGAATGGATTTCACAGGCTTCCGCGGTCGGCCAGTGGTATTCGGGGATGGTCCACTCTTTCGTGGAATAGACCTGAAAAGCATGGCCGGCTTCATGGGTTAAAGTGTCTACATCGCCGGAAGTACCGTTAAAATTGGCAAAAATGAACGGGGCTTGATACTTACTGATGTAGGCACAGTAGCCCCCGCCGGCTTTGCCTGCCTTGGCCGCCAAGTCCAACAACTCTTTCTCCACCATGAAGGAGAAAAAGACGCCGGTTTCCGGGGAAAGTTCCTGGTACATCCGGTGGGCTTGCGCCAGTTTCCAATGGACGTCCCCTTTGGGGACCGCGTTTCCGGAGAGAAAGGCCAAGGGCTCATCGTAATATTTGAGGGCGCTGAGGCCCAGCCGGCTGGCTTGCCGCTGTCTTAACTTAACCGTCAGGGGGACCAAGGAGGTCAGCACCTGTTGGCGATAACCGGCGACCATCGACGGGTTATAATCGGAGCGGCCTAACCGGGCGTAGCCCAGTTCAATAAAATCAGCAAACCCCAGTTTTTTCGCAATACGGTCGCGCACTTTCACCAATTCATCATAGATACGGTCAAATTCGGCTTCCTTTTCCCGGAAGAAACCGGTAAAGGCCTCTTGCGCCGCTTGACGGGTGGTCCGCTCTTTGGCTTCGAGGAAGGGCGCCATCTGGGCCAGATTGTATTCGCCACCGGCAAAACGGATCCGGGCGGAAGCTTTTAGTTTCGTATATTCACTGGCCAGCTTATTCTCGGTTTGGAGATCGGGGATGACTTCCGGGGAGAAGGTCTTTTGGTTCAAGGCGGCCAGCCGGAATAGTTGTTTCCCTAACTTCGCTTCCAGTTCCGGACGGTAAGGGGAGGCGAGAATAGTCTGGTAATATTCGTGGATCAGTCCGGTGTAAAAGGGAGCGGTTTCGTCGAAATAGTTGTTTTCTTGATCGTAAAAGGGGTCGGTGGTATCGATGGAGTGCCGGATCCGGGCCAAGTCCTCCATGGATTCGTATTCCTGGCGTAATTTGTTGAGATCTTCAATTATTCGTTCTTGGACAGCGCCGGAGGATGATTGGTTAAATTGTTGAAGGAGCCGGCGAAAATCCGCCTCCAGTTGGGAATAGTCCGGCCGCTTATAGGGAAAATCTTTAAAAGTCAATATGGAAAAAACCTCCTTCATGGGTGGATTTAGCCAAATGGTTTCCTTTTAGATGTCGACCTGAAGAAAGACACGGAGGATGTAACCGATGATAAAACTAAGACTGGCGACGGCCACACTAAGAATGGCCATCTCAAGAAAACGGGACCAGAAGGGGCAGTCTTTCGCGACGGCAATATAGAAATTAAAGGCTAAGATAATAAGGACGCCAATGGCGAGCGTCAGAACCAAGCTCAAGAAATAATTAGTGCAGAGTAAATAGGGCAGGATTAGCGCGATTACGGTAAAGACATAGGCCCACCATGTATAAAGGGCGGATTTGAAAGCCAGCTTTTGATTTTCCCCCTCGGATTTGGTGGAGAGATATTCGGAGGCGCCCATGGAAAAAGAAGCGGCGATCCCGGTGATCAAGCCGGACAAGGCGGTCAGGCGGGTGTTTTGGAGGGCAAAAGTCAGTCCGGCCAGGGTTCCGGTGAGTTCGACCAGCGCGTCGTTGAGGCCGAGGACGATGGAACTTACATAATTTAGCTTATCTTCTTCGAGGAGGTCCAGCAGTTGGTGTTCATGCTGATCCTCATCCATAATCACCTGGGCCAGTTCCGGGATTTGGGCAGAATACTCCTGGTAGGCGTTTTTGGCCTGTGTTTCGCCCTTTTCCATCAGTTTTAAACCGAAGGTGAGACCGAAGATCCTGGCTACCCAGGAAAAGAGGAAGACTTGCCAACAGTTGGGCTTGACCTCCGTTTGGGTGTATTTTTGGCACAAATGATAATGGCGGAGTTCATCGCTGGCAATCTGGGCTAAAATCTGCTGATTATTGGGGTTGGCCACCAACTTGGCCAGCCGTTGGTAGATATGGTATTCGGTCAGTTCTTTTTTTTGAAATGCCAGTAGCATGTTGAGAAGATCCTGGTTTATGTTTGGCATCTTAAAGCCTCCTCTCTGTAATAACTCAATAATATTAACATATTTTACCGTATCCCGCAATTGACCGTTCCGGAGCAAGGCCACTTTTTCCTTCCTCGTCTTGGTGGGTACCCCGAAAACGATTGTCCCGTCCAAAGCGGAGGAGAAGCCCTTGACAATTTACCCCCGGGCGCGCATAATAGGATCGGTATTACATGGTAATACAATCTGGATAATACTCTTGTTGCCCGACTTAAGAGACTTTTAATCTGATTCGTGCGGCGAAAGGAAGCGGGGGCCATGGATGAGTGGTAAAAGAAAGCAAGAAGTAATCACCTTTAAAGTCGATGAAGCATTAAGCGCGGCGCTGGAAGGGATCCCGAACCGTTCGGAGTTCATCCGGATGGCGATTCTGACTGCTCTGAAAGATACTTGCCCTTTGTGCCGGGGGACAGGCTTTCTTACCCCGGAACAACAGAAGCATTGGCAAATCTTTGCCCAGAACCATGCCATCACCAGATGTGAAGAATGCCATTCCTTTCATCTGGTTTGTACGGCCGGGCAAAGTGTGAATGAGGATGATTAATGCCGAGGAGGAATTTGGGTGAACAAGATTGGAAAGCAGTCCGGTAAAGGGCTGAGCGCCTTTGTTATCTGTTTGTTCTTGGCGATCGCCGTAGGGGTCGGGACCAAATATATCGCTTCCAACCAGATTGATCATCCGGACAAGATTAAAGTCTTTGTCAGCATATTACCCCAGAAGTATTTTGTGGAGCGGATTGGCGGAGATTTAGTTACCGTTGAGGTCATGGTCGGTCCCGGGCATAACCCGGAGACTTACGAACCATTACCCCAACAAATGGAAGCTTTGGCCAATTCCCACCTTTATTTCCGGATTGGTGTCCCCTTTGAATCCGCTTGGATCGATAAACTGCAAGCAATCAACCGCGGGCTGATTATGGTCGATACCAGGGAAGGCATTCCTTTGCGGAATATGGAGACCTTTCATTCCCACGGGGATCCGGAAGAAGTAGTGACGGCAATCTCTAACCACCAGACCCAGCACGGAGCAGGCATGAAAGACCCCCATATCTGGCTTGATCCGGTCTACGTCAAAATTCAGGCGGAAACCATCTGCCGGGCCTTAGCCGACTATGACCCCGGCCACCGGGATTTTTACGAAGCAAATCTCAGGGCATTCCAAGCCGACCTTGATGCACTCGACCAGGAATTAGCCGCCACTTTCCGGAGTTTGGCCGTGAAGAAATTGCTGGTTTTCCATCCGGCCTGGGGGTATTTGACCGACCGGTACGGGTTGGAACAGATTCCCCTGGAAGTGGAGGGCAAAGAACCGGGCCCCCGCGAGCTGGCCCAATGGGTGGATTTTGCCAAAGCCGAAGGGATCCGGGTCATTTTCGTGCAAAGCCAGTTTAATACGGCAGCTGCAGAAACGGTAGCCCGTGCCGTCACCGGCCAGGTGGTCTTCCTCGATCCGCTGGCCGAGGATTATCTGGCCAATATGCGCCGGATTGCCCGGGCGATTCAAAGGAGTTACGACGCCAATGGCGAACGTGATTGAATTTCATAACGTAAGCTTTGCTTATGATCACCGTCTGATCCTCGAAGAAATTAATCTGCAGGTCGCCGCCGGGGATTTTTTTGCGATCGTGGGACCAAACGGTGGGGGGAAGACCACGCTCCTCCGTTTGCTGTTGGGGAATTTCGAACCGGTGCAGGGGGAGATCAAGGTCTTTAACCGTCCGCCCCGGAAAGCCCGCCGGTTCATCGGCTACGTCCCCCAGCAAGGGACCGTCGACCGGGAATTTCCGGTCTCTGCTTTAGAAGTGGTCCTGATGGGGCGCCTTACGCCAACCAGTTTTTTCCCCCGGTACCGCCAGGAAGATTATGAAGCGGCCTATGCCGCGATGCAGGCTGTCGGGGTGGAAGAACTGGCCCCCTTCCGGTTTGGCGATTTGTCCGGTGGACAGAAACAACGGATCTTAATTGCCCGGGCCTTGGTGGCCAATCCGCAATTGTTGATCTTGGACGAGCCCACTTCCAGCGTGGATTACGAGGTGGAACAGGAGATCTACCAGCTGCTGACGGGGTTAAATAAAAAAGTAACCATCGTCTTGGTCTCCCACGATCTCGGGTATATTGCTTCCCATCTCCGGAAGGTTGCCTACCTCAACCGGCGCTTGTTCCTTTACCAACCGGAAGGGGGAGCCCAGGGAAATATTGCCGACTGGTACGGGGCGAAAAAAAGCTAGTAAAGTGGTGGGTAGTGATGAGTGATTTCATAGGAGCTCTCTGGCAATATGCCTTTATCCAAAACGCTGTTTTGGCCGGGGTGCTTTCCAGTTTTGCCTGCGGGATGACCGGCGTTTATGTGGTCGTGAAACGGATCACCTTTATCAGCGGCGGGATTGCCCATGCGGTCTTGGGCGGGATCGGGATTGCTTATTATTTAGGGTTGGATCCGCTGCTCGGGGCGGTGATCACTGCCTTGTTTTCCGCCTTTTTGCTGGGCATGATTAATTTAACCGCCCGGCAGCATGAAGATACGGTGATTGGCGCCCTTTGGGCGGTGGGGATGGCCGTTGGCATCATTTTTATTACCCTGACGCCCGGCTATAGTGTGGATTTGATGAGTTTTCTCTTCGGGAATATTCTGATGGTAACCAAGCCGGTGCTTTGGCTCCTTTTGCTTTTGGATCTAATTATCCTGTTGTTGGTGGTGGTTTTTTACCGCCAGTTTCTTCTGGTTTGTTATGATGAAGAATATGCCCGCTTACGCGGTTTGCCGGTAAAGTTCCTTTATATTCTCTTGTTGGCGTTGATCGCCTTAACCGTCGTGGTCCTCATTAAAGTGGTCGGTTTAATCATGGTGATTGCCTTATTGACGTTACCGGCGGCGGTGGCCGGCCTCTTTACCCATAATCTACGCCAAATGATGGTCTCCGCGACGGGCTTGAGTTTGCTCTTTATCCTGGCGGGACTGGTTATTTCCTATAATCTGAACCTGCCGTCGGGGGCGACGATTGTGATTATCGCCGGTCTCTGTTATTTGGGGGCGATCGGCTTCCGGAAGTTGGTCCTTAAGATCCGGCGCCGGAAAGAAATAGCTTTCGACGGCGGTGGGGAATGAAGGGACAAGGAGGAAGCGGCATGAAAATTGTTAAGCTGATTAGCGCGCCGGTGCGAACCGGCTTTTTCTTCGATGATCAACTGGCCATTAAAAACGGGGCGGAACCGGATGGGTTCACCTACCAGGGGATGCCGCAGACGAGAGGATTTTCCCGGGTACGCCAAGCTGGGGAAGGGGTTTCGGTTCTGCTCCAACTAGAGGATGGTTTTTACGCCTACGGGGACTGTGTGGCCGTGCAGTACTCGGGGGTCGACGGCCGGGATGGGCTTTTTTTGGCCGCGGAAGCCATCCCCGTGATCAACCGGGTCGTCAAGCCCCGGCTGGAAGGGAGAACGGTCACCACCTTCCGGGAGATGGCGCGGGAAGCCGATGGCTTGGTGGACCCGGCGACCGGCCGGCGTTTACATACCGCCATTCGCTATGGCCTGACCCAGGCCTTGCTGAATGCGGTGGCCCACGCCCGTAAAAAGTTCATGTTTGAGGTGGTTGCCGAAGAGTATGGGCTCAAACCCGTCACTGTACCGGTGCCCATCTTCACCCAAAGCGGGGATGAAAGGTATCTGAATGCCGATAAGATGATTCTCAAGGGGGTTGATGCCCTGCCCCACGGTTTATTTAATAATGTCGAGACCAAAGTGGGACGGCAGGGGGAGAAACTTCTGGCTTATGCCGATTGGCTTAAGCAGCGGATCGAGGCGCTAAAGCCCCGGGCCGACTACCGGCCGGTGATCCACCTGGATCTTTACGGAACCTTGGGGATGGCTTTTCAGGAAGACCCAGTGAAGATCACCGCCTATTTAACCCGGTTGGAGCAAGCGGTGGCGCCCTATCCGCTCCGGGTGGAAGATCCGGTGGTCCTGCGGGACAAGTCTTCCCAGATCAAACTGATGACCGAACTGACGCAAAGGTTGGCCGCCCAAGGCAGCCGGGTTACTTTGGTTGCAGATGAATGGTGTAACAATTTAGATGATATCAAAGACTTTGTCTTGGCCGGGGCGGCGGGGATGATTCAAGTGAAAACCCCCGATCTGGGCGGCCTGAATAATACCATTGAGGCGGTGCTCTTTTGTAAAGCCCACGGGATCGCCCCCTATCTGGGTGGCAGTTGCAACGAAACGGATCGCTCGGCCCGGATCTGTGCCCATATCGCGCTGGCGACGGGGCCGGCCCTTATTATGGCCAAACCGGGAATGGGGGTAGATGAAGGCCTGATGATTATTTACAATGAGATGAGCCGGATGCTCGCCATCCGGCGGGAGGCCGGGCGGGAAAGCCGCAGTTGTTTCAGTAAGCCGGTAATGATATAATAACATATTAGCGATTAATCTTTTCTGGTCAAGATGGAATAAAGATTTGGACAATCCGTAAGTTAGGAATGGGTTATGGGAAGAGAGGTTTGTGCGGATGTTGAATTTCCTAAAAAATATGTGGGATACCAACCGGAAAGAATTAAACCGGCTGCAGCCGATTGTCGCGCGGATTAATGGGTTGGAAGCGGAGTTTGCCGCCCTCACCGACGAGGAGCTCAAAAATAAAACGCGGGAATATAACGCCCGTTTCCAAAAGGGGGAAACCCTAGATGCCCTCCTGCCGGAGGCTTTTGCCACCGTCCGGGAAGCAGCCAAACGGACCCTAGGGCAACGCCATTACGATGTCCAGTTGATTGGCGGGATTGTTTTACACGAGGGGAAGATCGCCGAGATGAAGACGGGGGAAGGGAAAACGCTGGCGGCAACCCTCCCCGCCTACCTGAATGCATTGACCGGCCGCGGGGTGCATATTGTGACGGTCAACGATTATCTGGCCAAACGGGATAGCGAATGGATGGGGCGGATCTACCGTTTCCTCGGGTTGTCGGTGGGAGTTATCTTACACCACCTGAATGCGGAAGAAAGACGGCAAGCCTATAACGCCGATATCACCTACGGAACCAACAACGAATTCGGCTTTGATTACCTCCGGGACAATATGGCCATTTCCGAGCAGGAACTGGTCCAAAGGGAATTAAACTACGCCATCGTCGATGAAGTGGACAGTATTTTGATTGATGAAGCCCGGACCCCCCTAATCATTTCCGGGCAAGCCGAGGAATCGACCAACCTTTACTCGACCTTTATGCGGATTGCCAACCAGTTGAAGCGGGAAACCGATTATACCGTCGATGAAAAGGCCCGTTCGGTGGCGGTCACCGAAGAAGGGGTCGCCAAAGTCGAGAAGAAGTTGGGGATTGACAATCTGTACGCCCCGGAACGGACTACTCTGGTCCATCATCTGATTCAGGCTTTGAAAGCCAAGGAACTGATGAAACGGGACCGGGATTATGTGGTTAAAGACGGCCAGGTGATTATTGTCGATGAATTTACCGGCCGCTTAATGTTTGGCCGCCGGTACAGCGAAGGCCTCCACCAGGCCATTGAGGCTAAGGAGAATGTCAAGATCGAGCGGGAAAGCCAGACCCTGGCCACCATCACCTTCCAGAATTATTTCCGGATGTACTCCAAATTAGCCGGGATGACCGGGACGGCGGAAACCGAGGAACTGGAGTTTAGGAAGATCTACGGCTTGGATGTGGTGGTGATCCCGACCAACCTGCCGATGATCCGGATCGACCATCCGGATGTGGTTTACAAAACGGCCGCTGCCAAGTTTAAGGCGGTGCTTGACGAGATCGAAGCGGTTCATAAAACCGGCCGTCCTGTTTTGGTCGGGACGATCTCCATTGAAAAATCGGAGGCCCTTTCGGCGGCTTTGCAAAGAAAGGGCATCCCCCACCAGGTCTTAAACGCCAAACATCACGAACGGGAAGCCGAGATCATCGCCCAAGCCGGTCGTTTAGGGATGGTGACCATCGCCACCAATATGGCGGGGCGGGGTACCGATATCATCCTCGGGGGGAACGCCGAAGCTTTAGCCCGGGAATTGTTGAAGAAGAAAGGCCATCCGGAAGAGGCCACCCCCGAAGAGATCCAGGCGGCGCTGGCCGAAGCCAAGGCCATTACCGAACGGGAACACGAAGAAGTAGTGAAGCTGGGCGGCCTCCATATTATCGGGACCGAACGCCACGAGAGCCGGCGGATCGACAACCAGTTGCGAGGCCGGGCCGGACGCCAGGGCGACCCCGGTTCATCCCGGTTCTTTGTGGCGATGGACGATGATCTGATGCGTTTGTTTGGGGGTGAGATGATCGTCCAGTGGATGGAGCGTTTGGGTTGGGAAGAGGAGATGCCGATCGAACATCCCCGGATCGCCAAGGCCATCGAGAACGCCCAACGGCGGGTGGAAGCACGCAACTTTGAGATCCGGCGGCAAGTATTGGAGTACGATGATGTCCTCAACCGGCAACGGGAAACCATCTATGGTTTGCGCCGGAAGTTATTAGAGGGCGAAGACCTGAAAGACCAGGTGGTGGAGGCGCTCCGCACGGTCATCGACCAACTGGTGTTGGCCCATACCGATGCCCGCCTGCCGGAAGAGTGGGAGTATGGCAATATTTTGAAGGCGGCGGAACAGATCTTCCTGCCGGTGCATACCTACACCGAAGCTGCGTTGAAGGAGGCGGCCCAAGGGCAGGCGGAAGAGTTAAAGCGCTTTTTCTTCGAAGAAGCCATGAAGTTTTATACGGCCAAAGAGGAACGGATGGGACCGGAGACCATGCGGGCCATCGAGCGCTATGTTTTACTGCGTACCATTGACAACCTCTGGATCGATCACCTCCAAAACATGGATGATTTACGGGAGGGCGTCGGCCTGCGGGCTTATGGTCAGCAGGACCCGCTGGTGGTTTATAAGATCGAGTCCTACCAGATGTTCCAGGAGTTACTCTACGCCATCAAGGAAGATGTGGTCCGCTATCTGTTCAAGATGGAATTTACCACAGAAGCGCCCCGCCCCGAGCGGCGGATCAGTAATATCGTAACTAACCGTGGGGAGGATGGCGCCCCCGTCGTGCAGCAACGCAAGACCGGAAAGAAAGTGGGACGGAACGACCCATGTCCCTGCGGCAGTGGGAAGAAGTATAAAAAATGTTGTGGCGCTAATCTCTAAACCTTTTATTACTGGTACCGTCGGCACCCACGAAGGGATGAAAAGCAAATTGCAGCTACAATCTGTACCGGGGCAGAAGGGTGTTTCCTTTCTCCAGTGAATTTTCGGCGATGCTTAAGTTTAGCTCCGGTTGAGCGACGAGTACCGAGTAATACAGGTATTTTTTGATCGACTAAAAAGTGACAAGGAGTTGAGGGTATGACCGAACCAGCGGAGATTAAAAACCGGATCGCCGGTTTAGCGGAACGCGTACAGAAAATGAGGGAGTTTCTTTGACCTTGACCAAAAAAGCCAACAGGTGCTTGTCTTAGAAGAGCAGGCGGCGACGCCCGATTTCTGGGCGGATCGGGAAAAAGCCCAACAAGTATTGGCCGAACTTAACCGGTACCGGCAGGAAATTGAGTCCGTAACCACCCTGGAGCGAAGCCTGGCGGAAAATAGTGACTTGTTGGAGTTGGCCTTAATGGAAGCCGATGAGGAAGTAGTGGAGGAGGTCGCCCGGAATGTCCGGCAACTGGTTGCGGAAGTGGACCATCTGGAACTGCGTACTATGTTAAAGGGTGAATACGACCGGAGTAATGCCTATCTGACCATTCATCCGGGAGCCGGCGGGACCGAGTCCCAGGATTGGGCCAGCATGTTACTGCGGATGTATACCCGCTGGGCGGAACGGCAAAATTTTAAGGTCGATCTCATCGATCTGCTGCCGGGGGATGAGGCCGGAATCAAAAGCGCTACCCTTTTTATTCAGGGGGAAAATGCCTATGGCTATTTACGGGGGGAAAAGGGGGTCCACCGGTTGGTGCGGATTTCGCCCTTTGATGCTTCCGGTCGCCGCCACACCTCCTTTTCTTCGGTCGATGTCATGCCCGAGTTTAATGAGGAGTTTGAGATTGAGATCCGGCCGGAGGATCTGAAAATTGACACTTACCGGTCGGGCGGGGCCGGTGGACAACATGTGAACAAGACCGATTCAGCGGTACGGATCACCCACCTCCCGACCGGAATTATCGTTTCCTGCCAAAACGAACGTTCCCAGTTTCAAAATAAGGATACCGCCCTCCGGTTGTTAAAGGCCAAACTGGCGGAGAAATACCGGCAGGAGCAAGAAGCCAAGCTGGCTCAGATCAAAGGCGAACAGATGGAGATCGCGTGGGGGAGTCAGATCCGATCTTATATCTTTTGCCCATATACGATGGTAAAAGATCACCGGACGGAAGCCGAGACCGGAAACTTGCAAGCGGTGATGGACGGCGAGCTTGAACTGTTTATTGAGGCTTATTTGCGTTCCCCGTATAATAAAGGCTAAGTAAAAGAGGGAGCAGTTTGGGTAAACGAATCATCGGGATCGGTTTAATCGTTTTCATCCTGGGTTTGGCCGGCGAACGGTCCCTCCTGACGGGGTTGGTGCGGAAAAATTTGGTGGCTGCTTTGGCCCGGGAGGCTCAGGTTGCGGAGGGAATGGAACTGGAGATTGCCCCCTTGGGGCTCCTGGATTTGCTTAACGGGCAAGTCGGAGCCTTCAGTTTCACCGCTGACCGTTTTGGGTTTAAGGAGGGACCGGTCTTTACCAATGTATCGCTCCATAGTAAAGGAATGCATTTTGACCCCGACGCCCTTCTCCAGGGGAATTTTCTCCTCCGTGCCTTACAGGAGACGGTGATGACCCTAGAGCTTCCGGAGGGGGAATTAACCACCATGATGCGGCGGGATTTACCCGAGCTTGAACCGACGGTTTTTTTGGAGGAGAACCGGGTGGAACTGGAAGGTTTCCTGGCGCTCTTTGGAAAGGGCCGGTTACCCTTCCGGGCTAGCGCGGGTTTGGAAAAAGCCTCCGACCATAGTCTGCGCTTGGTTCCTTTAGGCCTGAAAGTGGCGGACGTCCCTCTGTGGGCGGACCTGTTTCAAAAATATGCCCAGGAACTTAGTTGGGAGTTCCCGCTGACGATCCCCTGGCCGGTACGGCTGGAGCGTTTTCAAGTCAGACCGGGGGTGATTCAGATGGAATGGCGGGAGCGAAGAGAGGAGGTCTCCAAGTGAAGTATTTCTTCTCCGCCGGGGAGTATTCCGGCGATCTAAATGCGTCGGCACTCATCCAGGCGCTGCGCAGCCAAGACCCGGCGGCCCGGATCTGGGGGATGGGCGGCCCTTTGATGGCGGCCGCGGGCGCCGAAATTTTATTTGATCCCACCGCCGAGAGCACGATTGGTTTTTGGGAAGCGGCCCGTAAGTTCTTTCTCTTTAAACGGTATCTAGATGACATCACCTGCTTTCTAAAGGAAAACCGGCCGGACGTTGTAGTCTGGGTCGACTTTGGCGGCTTCAATGTTTTGCTGGCGGAACGGGCGGCCGCCCTCTCTATTCCGGTGGTTTGTGTCTTCCCCCCGTCGGCGTGGGCCTATGGGAAAGGACGGGCGGTACGGTTGGCCCGCTACGTAACCCATCTTGCCTCTGTGCTTCCCTTTGAAGCCAATTTTTACCGTAGCTATAACGTAAAAAAAGTGACCTATGTCGGGCATCCCCTGGTCGACCGGGTTAAGCCCCGGCAAACGCCGGAAGAATGGCGAACAGCCCATGGGGTGTCCGCGGAGGAGAAGGTGATTCTCCTCATGCCCGGCAGCAGGAAGCAAGAGGTCCAAACTTTGCTCCCGGTCATGCTGGAGGCGGCGGCCGAGGTGGCGGCGGAGCACCAAGGGTTACGTTTTATGTTGCCGGTGGCGCCGACGATTGATCCCGGCTCGATCCAGGCGATTCTGGATTCCTACCCCGGGGTGAAGGTGGAGACTAAAGACCGGGAAGAGACCTATGATTTGATGGCCGCCGCCGATCTGGGCATTCTTGCTTCCGGGACGGCTACTTTGGAAGCGGCCTTGCTTGGTTTACCAATCATCGTTACTTACCGGGTGGCTAAAATTTCCGCTTTCCTTTACCGGACTTTGATGAATAAAGAGCGTCAAAGCCAACCGCTGATGGTGTCGTTACCAAATTTCATTAAAGGACGGGTCGTTGTTCCCGAACTGATTCAGGATGAGTTAACCCCGGCCCGCCTGGCGTCGGAGATCCGGTCCTTCCTGGCGGAACCGGAACGCGGAGCGGCGATTCGCCAAGAATTACAGGGGATTCGTGAAATTCTGGGTCCCCCCGGGGTGATGGACCGGATCGCCACCATCGTGCGGGGAGAAGCGGAGCAGCAACGGAAGAAGACCCCGCAATAAATGACACGAAAGAAAAGGCGGTAAGAGAAAGAGAGTAAGAGAAAAATTGGTACTTGCTTCTAACCAAGCGGTAATTACGATAAAGCGGTCCTTTAAGTAAAGGCTGTTCGTTATCGACGGGCAGTCTTTTCTTTTTCCCGTCCCAGCGGCTTTTTCCTGTTCTAGCTTGCGTCTTCCGCTCATATTTTTTACCGATAAAGCGAAAGAGGGATGGAATATGCGTATTTTCTATTTCTCCCGGTGGCGAGCGCTGGGGATCGGTTTACTGACTGCCTTTTTATTTTGGTATTTTTCCCATCCGGTGGTTTTATACCATACGGCCCAACAAGTTTCGGTTTTACTGGGGAAACGGATCATCCCCATCTATTCGGTGGGGACCGACGAAAAGAAGCTTGCCCTCTCCTTCGACGCCACCTGGGGTGCGGATCAAACTTCTGAGCTTTTACGGATCCTCCGTGAAAATCAGGTACGGACCACCTTTTTCCTCTGTGGTCTTTGGCTCGAGAAATACCCGGAGATGGTCAAGAAAATTGCGGCCGAAGGCCATGAGTTGGGTAACCATTCCTATTCCCATCCCCATATGAACAATTTAAGCGAACGGGAGATTGTCCATGAACTAAACCGGACCCACCATTTAATTAAGGAACTAACCGGTCAAAACCCAACTTTATTCCGGCCGCCTTTTGGGGAGTACAACAATAAAGTGATTGAAACGGCCCGCGCTTGTGGTTATACCACGGTTATATGGGATGTTGACTCGTTGGATTGGAAAGATTTATCGGCCCAGGCGATGCTGGACCGTATTTTACCGCGGGTTAAAACCGGTTCGATTATTCTCTTTCATAATGCGGGTAAAAATACACCGGAGGCGGTGGCCCGGTTATTGCCGATCCTCAAAAGACAGGGCTATTCCATTGTGCCTATCTCTGCGTTATTACTCAAAGGCGAAACCTATACGGACCATACCGGACGGCAGTTTCTAAAGAAAAGCGCCGACCGGTCCCAAGAGAACGGAGGGAGGGAAATAAATTGAAGTTGGTTATTGTGGAGCGGAAAAAGATCACCTGGTTTTTCTGCTGGACCTTGTTGGTGGTGCTCAGCGCGGTGGCTGTTGTTTTATGGTCTTCGCTCCAACGAAAGTGGTATGGGGTTCAAGATGGGGTGATGTTGGAGGGAAGGTCAATGGCGCGCTTGTTACCGGCAGAAGTAAAGAAAATCGTCAGCGAAATGGCGAAGATATATGCTCTGCCCCCTCAGAATGCCGGTTATTTTGTGGAAACCGGGGAAGTGATTCCGGAAAAAGACGGCCGGGGG
Organism: Bacillota bacterium; assembly: GCA_012735135.1. Lineage (GTDB taxonomy): Bacteria > Bacillota > UBA4882 > UBA10575 > UBA10575 > Capillibacterium. The sequence continues at coordinate 26,307 of JAAYHY010000022.1, forward strand.
GTTGATATTGAGGCTACGGTGGAGCAAGTTTTAACCGCCCCGCCCGGCGCCCGGCTTCGGATGATTACCTATGCTATCCCGGCTTCGGTGGGTAAAGAATATTTTGCCCCGGTTTTTCAAGGGCCGACCGACCAAAAAAAGGTGAGTCTGACCATTAATGTGGCTTGGGGCGAAGAGGAATTACCGGCAATGCTTCGGATTTTAAAAGAGCGGGGAGTGAGCGCGACCTTTTTTTTTGACGGGGCCTGGGTGAAGAAGTTTCCCGAGTTTGTGAAAGAGATCCATGCCGCCGGGCACGAGATCGCCAATCATGGTCTATACCATGGACATCCGGCCCAGATGAGCCGGGAAGAACTTAAACGTTTGATTGTGGAAAATAATCAATTGTTGGCCGGGGTGATCGGTGCTGAGCCGGCTAAACTCTTTGCGCCGCCTTACGGTGAGTTTAATGAAGAAATAGTAGCGGTAGCCGGTAATTTGGGTTACCGGACGATTATGTGGACCATCGACACGATCGATTGGCAACGGCCGGCGCCGGAAGTAATTATCCGGCGAGTCCTGGATAAAATTAAGGCCGGCGCCATTATTCTCATGCATCCGACGGTACCGACCGTGCAAGCTTTAGACCGGATTATCCAGGCTATACAGGGGCAAGGGTATGAGTTGGTAACTGTCTCCGAACTTCTTAAGAAAACCAATCCTTAGCATTGGCACAAATAGTTATTAAAAAAACCGGATGGAAAGAAGGATTGTTGATTAGTATCAAGAAACAATAATAGAAAATAGATGTAAAGCAGTCTGACAGCTTGACATGTTGAAAATTATGTTTAAAATGTTATTTGTTACTTAAAAATTCCTCTTGTAGCTCCATATTTATCCACCGTCACTTGGAGGCATGATTGCCTTTGCCGGCATTTGCCCAATTGGAACCGGATGGGGTTCTCCGCAATCTTAAGTTTATTTTGTCTTCTTTGAGGTGGAGGGATTGGGATACATACTAATGGCTTGATGGATAATCCGGAACAAGCCTCCACCAGTTGAGGATATATTTTTCGAAAACAAGTCTGACAGCAAGACAGCAAGACTAGTTTTGAAAGGGTTCAAAACTGGTTCGGAAACGGGTTTCAGAAGATGAATTAGGTTTCAGGGAAGCGCGACGATCGAATTAAGGTTTGAATGCATTACACAGCAAGTTTTTAAGGAATGGACGAAGCAAAGGAGGTTCTCCAGAAGGCCATGGAACCAAGGATCCTAATCATCGCGACCTTGGATACGAAAGAGACGGAGACGGCGTACTTGAAGCGGATCATTGAAGC
>JAAYHY010000023.1 GCA_012735135.1 Bacillota bacterium
CAAGGAGCAACGGGAAAACCAAAGAGAATGGAGGGATTATTTTGTTCGACTGCTTAGTGGAAAAAGGATCTCTCTGGCGCCGAAGAGGAGGGGCTTTTTTCGCACTGCTGTTCTTTCTCCTGTTCTTATTGGGCTTAACGCCGGACAAAGCATCTGCCAATGATTATCAAACACCTGAAGGATATGATCATCATGACTATCAAAAGCTGGTGACATTTTTGGAGTACGCAGACGGTGGAGTGAAAAACGGCGAGAAAATAAGTGGAAATTATGACCCGGCGCAGCCGTGGACCTGGCTAGTTACCTGGCAGAATATTGAGGGGACAAATCGGGTGACCGAGATTGTATGGTGGTATAAAGAATTAACCGGCAGCCTGGATGTGAGCGGCTGTTCGGCATTGCAGACCCTTGACTGTAGTTCCAACCAACTGACCAGCCTGAATATTAGCGGCTGTCCGGTTTTGGATTATCTTAGATGTAGGAGCAATCGACTGACTTTTTCTACTCTACCGCGTTTCTCAGGAACCACATACATATATTTTGATCAGGATCCTTTGCCGATCGGCATCGGTGGTAAAATTGCTGCCGGTGCGACAGTCAACCTCTCCGCGGAGGCGGTTATTGACGGGACCGCCACCACCTTCACCTGGAAGGATAGTAACGGAGCCCCGATTAATCCAACCACCGATCATAACGGGGTTTTCACCATTAACGAAGATTTTATCGGGGTAACTATTTATTGCGAGATGACCAATTCTGCATTCCAACACTTAAGTCTGGAAACAAGTAAGGTATTGGTGGTGCCGCCGCCGAAACTTCCCGAGCTCACCACCCACCCCCAGGATACCACCGTTGCGGAGGGTGTCACCGCCCAATTTAATGTAGCTGCCAATAGCAAAGATGGCGGAGGGCTAAGGTATCAGTGGCAAGTTTCTCAGGATGGCGCTGACTGGAAGAATATCTCCGGTGCGACAAGCGACAGCTATACTACACCAACGGTTACTTTTGCCCATAATGGGTTCCAATTTAGATGTCAAATTACCAATACCAAGGATGGCTTCAGTTCAAATCCGGTATATAGTAAGTCTGCTGTCTTAAGTGTGGTGGCCAAACCGTTGATTACCAGCCACCCGCAGAATGCCACAGTTACGGAAGGCGATACCGTCAGCTTTGCCGTCGCGGCCACAGCACCTGATGGCGGTAAACTGAGTTACCAGTGGTATGCTTCTTCGGTTGGCAAAGAGTGGGAAAAGCTTCAAGATGCGACGGATTACAAATTTATCATACCGAATGTCACCTTACAGAGTAATGGCACCCGGTACAAGTGCCAAGTCATCAATACCAGGAACGGGGTTTCTGCCGCTATTGAGAGTATTGTTGCGGTCTTGCAAGTTATTAAACCCCACCAGATTACCTTCATTAAACCGACTGCTGACAATGACGAAGGTAACCCGGTAAACATCAACAGCGGTTCATTGGTGGTGGCTACCATCAGCGAAGAAGATATCAGCGAAGTCACCAAGGTCACAATTAAAGTTGACGACAATGACGAGGAGCAGATTAGCCCGTCCGGCAACACCATCTATTACCTGCTCCCGGCCAATATAAGCTCCGGTAAGCATACCATCACCATCAAATTGACCAATACAGCCCACAAAACAATCGAGGAAACGGTGACTTTCTACTGGGATAGCTACCGGCGGGGGTTTGGTTTCGGCCGGTTCGATTTTGGCGAAAGACCGGCAGAGGAATGAAGGGAGGTCGATGTCGATGAAAACTTTTCCAAAACCGCTGGCTTTCTTCTTTGTGCTTATCGGCTTGTTGTCACTGGGAACCGGTTGTGGCGGTAAAAAAGGCGGAGGCGGTGGGGGCAGCGGGACGAAGGACGCCGAGTTAAAACAGGCGATTACCGCTCGGATCAATTCCTTTAAAACCGCGGTGGAAGCCTATGATGTCGAAGGGATGCTCGACTTTCTATATAACACCGGATCGAAGGAGCAATTGACCATTGCGGAAGAAGGCGTGGGCTCATGTAGTAAGGACTACACCACCCTTGAGACCGAAGTAAGGGAAGACGAGGGAAAGGAACGACACTGGCGAAAGTCCCCCGCGGAAGGCGGTAATGGTTATACTTTAACCATGAAGCTTAGCACCATCACCTTCAGCAATATCAAGGAAAGCGGGGCATATGCCGTCGTGCCTTTTGAAATTAAAGAAGCGGCGGAGAATCCTTCCATTCCCCCAATAACGACCGACCATGGCCATATGACCTGTGAGATGGTGAAAATCCAGGGCACCTGGCGCTGCCAAAAGCTGACGATCAATTTTTATACATTAAATAATGCTCCATCCGGAGGGAAGAACGCTCTGACTTTAGCTTCTTATATTGGAGGACGCGGCAAAGGAAGCAAGACTAAAGGGACAAGAGGTTTTAGTTTTGGAAGTTTTGTCTTTGAATAAACTATTCCTGTCGAAAACAGACAATTTTCCGGCCGCCAATTACAGGGAGTTGGAGGTCGACCATTACCCGGAGTTATGAGCCGATGCCAAAAGGACCAGTGAAATAAAGATAATTCTGTTTGCCCCGCAAACAAAAGGCGCAGGTTCGGTGGCTGATGCCCCTTGGGGGATGTATCGCCCGGACCGGCGCCTTTTTACATTTTAATTTACAAGGAATGCACGGCCTTAATTAGTGTTTTCGATTGGAAGATGTTGAGGTTAGTTTAGCCTATGTCCCTGGTAATAAAAGGAAAGGATACGATTATATCCATGTGATCC
>JAAYHY010000024.1 GCA_012735135.1 Bacillota bacterium
GTTGTAGAGAACCTGAGTTTTGGAGACGCCGGTTTTCGGGTCACGGTAGTTATGAACTAACTGGACATACCGGAAAGTATTAGTTTTCTTTTTGACGGAAACGGTTCGTATAAACATAGTAACTATATTATATCACATTATATGTTTGGGGTAAATATAAATATTAGCACGGATTGTAACTACAGATATTCTATTTTTACTAAGTCTCCGCTCGTGGAAACCCTTGTTATTCTTGACTCGTGGATTTTAAAATGAGCCATTTGTGCCTATTTACTGTTCAACGCCAGCATATAGTCGACTATATTTAAGATAAAAAAAACTGTTGAAAAAGTCAACAGTTTTTGGTTTTTTTATCCCTTATCGCCATTTATTCCTACATTTTACTTCGTTTGTTCAATTCTTCAAGGAAATAGGGGTTGTTTACCTTCATATAGGTTCCTTTCATCCCCAGCGAACGGGATTCGACAACACCTGCGCTTTCCAATTTACGCATGGCATTGACAATCACCGAGCGGGTAATCCCAATCCGGTCGGCGATCTTGCTGGCCACCAGAAAACCTTCTTCCCCGCCCAGTTCTTTGAAGACGTTGACCATGGCTTCCAATTCAGAGTAAGACAGGGAATCAAGGGCGATCTTCACATTGGTCTTCAGTTGTAAATCCGTATCTTCCCTTCCAACACTCCGTCCTTTCATCAAAACACCGGTCACCAGTGCCGCCGTCTCCGCCAGTAAAATCTCTTCTTCCTTAAACTTCTCTCTTTTGGTCAGTAAAAGGTTTCCGACCCTTTCTCCAGCAACCTGAAGGGGATAAATGGTCATCATAATGTTCGGCGGGTAACAGTTTTCCTCACTAAAGAGACAGATTTCCAGGGGAAGATCGATGGCCGGTTGGAAAATAAAGGCCAACCGTTGTTGAAATTGGGAATTAAGTTTCTGCGGATTTTTCTGTTTGGTGCAATCTTCACCTTCCCCACAGTAAGAGGCAATAATCTCTCCACTGTTGTCAATCATGTAGACGTTACTGTGGAGGATCTCACCAAGACTTTGCGCTGCCGTTCCCAAATCCTCCGTTGCCTCTTTCTTCTCGACCAGAGCTCGCATCCGACGAATCTCTTCCAATTTGTTCATTTCTTTACTCTCCTTATTATTTAATTTATAAAATATAACGGCTTAAATCTGTCTTCTGTAAAATTGGATCCAGTCGTTCCCGAATAAATCCGGCATCGATTTCAATGGTTTTACCTTTATATTCATGAGCCCGGAAAGAAATCTCTTCCAAAACTTGCTCCAAAATAGTATACAAACGCCGGGCGCCAATATTTTCGTTCTCCTTATTTAACTGATAGGCGATCTCCGCCAAAGTCTCGATGGCCTCCGGGGTAAACTCCAGGAAGAGACCTTCCGTTTCCAGGAGGGCTTTCTCTTGGCGGATCAGGGCGTTCTCCGGTTCCACCAAAATTCTTTTAAAATCTTCGACGGTCAGGGACTCCAATTCAACCCGGATCGGAAAACGTCCCTGAAATTCAGGGATCAGTTCCGACGGCTTACTCACATGAAAAGCCCCGGCGGCGATGAAAAGGATGTAATCGGTTTTCACCGGTCCGTATTTGGTCCAGACTGTTGTTCCTTCCACAATCGGAAGGATATCCCGTTGTACCCCTTCCCGGGAGACATCGGGCCCCGTTTTACCGTGATCGCCGGCAATCTTGTCAATCTCATCAATAAAGACAATCCCCGATTCTTCCACTTTAGTGATGGCCTGCCGGTAGACTTCCTCCCAATCAATCAGTTTTTCAATCTCCTGTTGGGTCAGGATCTCCCGGGCTTCTTTCACCGTCAGCCGGCGCAGACTCATTTTTTTCGGCATCATCGTGGTCAGGAACTCCTGAAGGCCCTGGCCTATTTCGTCAAGGCCGCTAACACCCATGATCCCGGGAACGACCGGTGTTGATTCGGCCACTTCGATCTGGACCAGTTCGTTTTCGAGTTCACCCCGGTCATACTTCTCCTTAAGCTCTTGGATTTTACTTTGTTCCAAGGGATCGATGCTGGTCTGATCCCCCTTTTCCCCGGTAAAAGCGGCAAAAAGATCAAAGGGGTTGGTGGCCTTTTTCGGTCTTTCCACCCCCGCCAGCAGACGGAGGAGGCGGTGCTCCGCATTGACCGCGGCTTTTTCCCGCAAAGCGGCGGTAACTTCTTCCTTGACCATCCCCACGGCAATCTCGGTCAAATCTTTAATGATCGCTTCCACATCCCGGCCCACATAACCAACCTCAGTAAACTTGGTGGCTTCCACTTTGAGGAAGGGAGCTTGGACCAAACGGGCTAACCGGCGGGCGATCTCCGTTTTTCCCACCCCGGTGGGGCCGATCATCAAAATGTTCTTCGGCCGGATCTCGTCCCGCAATTCCGGGGGAAGATTCCGCCGTCGCTGCCGGTTACGGAGGGCAACCGCCACCGCTTTTTTGGCGCGCTGCTGACCGACGATATAACGATCCAATTCGGCGACAATCTGTTGAGGAGTAAGATCGACCATCATTATTCCTCCAATTCCTCAAGACAAATTTGGCCGTTGGTATAAATACAAATCTCGGCGGCAATCTTCAATGCTTCGACCGCAATTTCCCCCACGGATAAGGAAGAATGGGCTTTGAGGGCGCGGGCGGCGGCTAAGGCGTAGGGTCCGCCGGAGCCGATGGCGGCGATCCCGTCATCGGGTTCGATCACTTCACCGGAACCGCTAATCAACAAGAGATTTTTTCCATCGGCCACCAAAAGCAAGGCTTCCAGTTGGCGTAAACGCCGGTCGGTCCGCCATTCCTTCGCGGTTTCCACAGCCGCCCGGAGGAGTTGCCCGCCATAAGCTTCCAACTGGCCTTCAAAGAGGGAAAAGAGGGTGAAGGCGTCGGCGACCGCCCCGGCAAAGCCGGCCAAAACCCGGTTTTGGTATAAACGCCGGATTTTTTTCGCCCCGTGTTTAACCACCGTCTGCCCCATCGTGACCTGACCGTCGCTGGCCATGGCCACTTTTTTACCATCGTGGACCGCCAGAACCGTCGTGCCTTCGAACATTTTATCCCTCCCGTCCATCTTATGCGGTAAAGGCCTAAAATAATCCGAAGAAAACTTCATTCCCTTAATAGTCTGACTTTTTTGAGGTAATCCATACACCCATTTTTAAGCCCGGGGATGGGCGTGATTATAAGCTTTTTTTATCCTATCCCGGTCCAGGTGGGTATAAATCTGGGTCGTGGAGATACTGACATGCCCTAAAAGTTCCTGCACCGTACGGAGATCGGCCCCCCCCTCCAACAAATGGGTGGCAAAGGAATGCCGCAATGTATGCGGGCTTATCTTCTTCTCCAGCGCGGTCTTCTGGACATAAACGTCAAGCAACCGCCGGATACTCCGGGGGGACAGGCGAGTCCCGTTTTTATTCAAAAAAACAGCCCGCTCAGCAGGTCCCCGCCTCTGCTCCAAATAAGAGGGGCGTCCTCGTAAGAGGTAATCTTGCAAAGCCTGGCTACCTTTTCTCCCTAAAAAGGTGATCCTTTCTTTCGCCCCTTTACCATAGACGCGAATAATTCCCCGGTCCAAATCCAGATCTTCCAGGTTAAGACCGGTTAATTCACTGACCCGCATCCCGGTCCCGTACAGGACTTCCAGAATAGCCCGGTCTCTTAAACCCTTGGCCGAATTATCCTCAAAACTTAGTAGTTTATCGATTTCCCGGGCATATAAAAACTGAGGCAACTTTTTTTGGCGTTTGGGCGCCCGAAAGATTATAAAGGGATTATTCTCCACTACCCCTTGTAAAGTCAGATATTTAAAGAATGATCTTAGTGAAGCAATTTTTCTTAGAATCGAAGCACGGGCCAAGCCCAGACTTGTTAAGTAGGCGAGATAAGCTCTGATCTCCGAAATTCCCACTTGCTTCCAGTCAGTCAGTCGCCTTTTCTGCATAAATTCGACAAACTGTTCGAGGTCAATCCGGTAATTGATTAACGTATGCTCCGAGTAATTCTTGATCTTGATGAAAGCGAGGAAATTATTCAAATAATTCTCCAGAGGCAGAAGTGCTCACCTCCCCACCATATTAACAATAATAACACAACACCGAAGATTTGACAAACAATATTCTCAATATTTTTTTAACCGTTTTTCTCATTTTTATTTATTCTCGGGTTCATTGGCAAATTGGCTTAAAGCTTCCAAAGCCCGATCCGCAATTGCCCGGTTTTTTTTCAATTTTCCTTTGATTTTTTCCCTTAAGGGGGGAAAGAGGCCAAAATTAATATTCATTGGCTGAAAATGTCGAATATCGGCGTTAACAATATGATGTAAAAGGGCGCCAATGGCGGTCTCCCGTGGAAAGACCAAAGGGGGTTTTCCCTCCAGGAGGCGCCGGATATTCTTCCCGGCAACCAAACCGGCCGCGATGGACTCCACGTAACCTTCCACCCCGATCAATTGGCCGGCAAAAAAGAGAGGCCGTCCTCCCTTCCACTGCAAAGAAAGATCAAGCAGCTTGGGGGTGTTAATAAAAGAATTCCGGTGCATGACCCCGTACCGGACAAACTCGGCCCGGGCCAGACCGGGGATGAGCCGGAAAACCCGGGCTTGTTCCCCCCAACGGAGATTAGTTTGAAAACCCACCAGGTTGTATAAGGTTCTTTCCTTGTTTTCCGGGCGCAATTGCACGACGGCATAAGGTCTTTTCCCTGTCGCCGGATCAATTAACCCGACGGGTTTTAAAGGCCCGAACCGTAAAGTATCCTTTCCCCGGGCCGCCAGCACCTCCACTGGCATACAGCCTTCAAAAAAACGTTTTTCGCCGGCGCCCAAGTGGGACGGATGGGTTTCGGCCGCGACCAAGTTCTCCCAGAACCGGTTGTATTCTTCTTCGTTGAGAGGGCAGTTTAAATATTCGGCTTCACCACGGCCGTAACGGGAGGCGGCAAAGATCCGTTCCTCCTCCAGGGACTCCCTGGTCACGATCGGCGCCACCGCATCGTAAAAATAAAAGTATTCTTCACCAAAAAGCCCTTGGAGCCAAGCGGAGAGTCCGGGAGAAGTCAGAGGACCGCTGGCCACGACCGCCGGTTGGTCGGCGGGAATGGCGGTGATTTCTTCCCGGATCACCTTAATCCGGGGGTGTTGCGTGAGCCGGGCTGTAACACCCTGGGCGAACCGTTCCCGGTCGACAGCCAAGGCGCCACCGGCCGGCACTTTGGTCTCTTCGGCCACCGCCAGCAATAAAGAGTCCAACCGTCGCAACTCTTCTTTTAACAGCCCCGAAGCGTTTTCCAGATTATTCGCCTTCAAGGAATTACTACAGACCAGCTCGGCCAGGAAGGGAGTGGTGTGGGCCGGGGTATTCCGGACCGGACGCATCTCATAAAGAATGACCTCCCAACCGGCATTGGCAATTTGCCAGGCCGCCTCCGAGCCGGCCAAACCACCGCCGATCACCCAAATTGGTTTAGACACCGGTGGTTCCTCCTTCCGGTTCCCCCTTTTTCACCGGTTGTTGGTAGGAACAGCCCTCACGGGTACAAGCCAGATATTCCCCCTTGGTCTTATTATACTTAATGACACAGAACGAGCCACATTCCGGGCAGGGCTCCTTAGCCGGCGGGTACCAACTGGTAAACTCACAAGCGTGATACTGATCACAACCGTAGAATTTCCGCCCTTTCTTCGAGCGCCGTTCAACAATCACTCCTTTTTTACATTGGGGGCAGGTAACTCCCGTTTCCTTCTGAATCGACTTCACGTTTTTACACTCCGGGTATCCGGGGCAGGCCAGAAAACGGCCGTAACGGCTATATTTATAAACCATCATCCGTCCGCAAAGTTCACATTGGACATCGCTGATTTCATCGGTCAGGTGGACCCGTTCCACCGATTCTTCCGCCTTCTTTAGCTCGGTGGAAAAAGGCTCATAAAAGTCGCGGACGGTCTCAACCCAATCGACCACTCCTTCTTCCACCTGATCTAACTTCTCTTCCATCCGCGCGGTAAAATCAGGATCAATCACCCGAGGAAAGTTCTCTTTTAAGAGCCGGTCAACCACCAGCCCCAACTCGGTCGGTTTAAACCTCTTATCCTCCAACACCACGTAATTACGCTTCCGGATGGTATCAATGATCGTCGCGTAAGTGCTGGGGCGGCCGATCCCTTTTTCCTCCAACGTCTTAACCAGCATGGCCTCACTGTACCGGGCCGGCGGTTGGGTAAAATGCTGTTCGAGACGGACCGTTTTGATGATTAAATCCGCACCGACCCGTAAATCGGGGAGATAAGCCGCTTCTTCCTCGTCCTGATCATCCCGGTCTTCCCTGTAGAGGATTAAAAAACCGGGGGCTTTGATTTTACTGCCGTTGGCCCGGAAGAGAAAGGGGCCCCCTTCCAGTTCCACCGTCATGACATCAAGCACAGCCGCCTCCATTTGACTGGCCACAAACCGGTTCCAAATCAACTGGTAGAGACGGAACTGATCCCGGCTTAAAAAGGGTTTAACCTCTTCCGGCAAGCGGCCAACCATCGTTGGGCGGAGCGCTTCGTGGGCCTCCTGGGCGGCCGTGGCCTTTGTTTTATAGACCGGCGGTTTCGCCGGTAAATATTCCGGCCCAAAACGCGCGCGAATAATCTTTCTGCATTCTTCTTGGGCTTCGGCGGCGACCCGCACCGCATCGGTCCGGATATAAGTAATCAGGCCGACACTGCCTTCCCCCCCAATTTCCAAACCTTCATACAATTGTTGGGCCAAGGACATGGTTTTCCGGGCACTGAAACCCAGTTTCCGGGAGGCCTCCTGTTGCAGGGTGCTGGTGGTGAAAGGAGCAGCCGGGTATCGCTTCCGTTCCCGCTTTTTCACATCGGTAATCCGGAAGGCGACCTTTTCGATCTGACCTTTTAATGCGGTGGCAGTCGCCTGATCTGGAATTTTAACTTTCTCACCGTTAACCTTGATTAACTGAGCAGAAAATAAGTCCTCTTCGCGCGCCACGGGGTAAAAATCCCCGGTAATGGTCCAGTATTCTTCCTGTTGGAAACTTTCGATCTCCGCTTCCCGCTGGCAAATTAGGCGTAATGCCACCGATTGCACCCGCCCCGCCGATAAACCCCGGCGTACTTTGGCCCAGAGAAGCGGGCTGAGCTTATAGCCGAACAGCCGGTCCAAAACCCGGCGCGCCTGTTGGGCATTGACCCGGTTCAAATCGATCGGCCGCGGGTTCTTAATCGCCGCTTCGATAGCTTTTTTGGTAATTTCATGAAATTCGATCCGGCAGGAAGCGTCGGGGTTTAAATCAAGGGTCTGCGCCAAATGCCAGGAAATGGCTTCACCCTCCCGGTCCGGGTCGGTGGCCAGATAGACCTGTTTTACCTTTTTCACGGAATCTTTCAATTCTTTAATAATCTTTCCCCGGCCGCGAATGGTGATGTACTTGGGTTTAAAACCGTTGTTGATATCCACCGCCAACTGGCTCCTGGGAAGATCCACCACATGTCCGTTGGAGGCCTTTACTTGATAACTCCGGCCGAGAAGCTTACTGATGGTTTTTGCTTTGGCGGGCGATTCCACGATTACCAGTTTTTCGGACATGAAGGCACCTCCTTACTCCGTTTTTCACTACTTCGTTCCTACTTTTCATCTTTTTTATGTTTTATGCCAAGATCAAGCGGATTCTATTCATCATCCCATTACCGGTTACGGCGGTAGGTCCTGGCCGCCACTTGGGTCACCGCCCCTTTCATCTCCAACATGGTTAAGGCGGCATTGACGGTGGCCGCTGGTAATTTACTCGCCTGGATCAAATGATCAATATGGGTTTCTCCGGCCGCCAAGAGGTCCCATATTTTCTGTTCCGCCGCGGTTAACCCCGGGTCGGCTCTTTGGACCGCCACTTCGGGGGGAGGATCGGCATCGACGGCCAGAAAAGGAAGGTTTAAAACAGCTAAAATATCTTTTACTTCTTCCACCAAGAAGGCCCCTTGTTTGATTAAACCATGGGGCCCTTTACTCCCTTCCCGCTCAATGGGGCCGGGCACGGCAAAAACATCCCGCCCCTGCTCTAAAGCGAAATCGGCGGTGATTAATGAACCACTATCGTTCGTGGCTTCGACAACGGTTACACCTAGGCTCAACCCACTGATTACCCGGTTCCGGGCGGGAAAATTCCCGGCATAAGGAGGTGTCCCCAAGGGAAACTCGGAGCAAACCACACCCCTTTGGGCAATCTCCTCTACCAAGGAGGCGTTTTCCGGTGGGTACACCCGGTCGAGGCCGGATCCTAAAACGGCAATCGTCCGCCCGCCTTTGACCGACAGCGCACCCCGGTGGGCGGCGGAGTCGATCCCGCGGGCCAGACCGCTCACGACCGTTACCCCCTGAGCGGCGAGGTCGGCCGCCAACTTCCGGGCGGTGGCTAGTCCGCTAGGAGTAGCCCGCCGGGAGCCCACCACCGCCACCGCCAACCGGTCCTCCGGCCGGAACGCGCCGTAATAATAGAGAACTGGCGGCGGATCAATGATCTTCTTTAATAAAGGGGGGTAAGCCGTATCGGTCACCAGCATCACCCGGCAGCCTGCCTTTTTTACCCTTTTTTCCTCCGCCTGCAATGAACATGAACGACGAAAAGCCAGAAGATCAGCGGCGATTTTAGGCCCGAGCACCGCCGTAAGGGCCCGGAGATCACTTTCCCAGGCCGCCTTCGCTGTGCCAAAGGCCGCCAGAAGCTGATAAAACCGCTTCGGTCCAATTCCCGGAGCCTTATGCAAAGCGAGCCAATATAAAGCCTCATCCGTGAGCATCACATTCCCCTCCGGTTTAAAACTACCTAAAGTTTTTTTTAAACGGGGAAGGGCAATAATATGGCTTGGAGGTGGCTTCTTTGGAAATCGATTTAAGCCGGATCTATACTTGCCCCTATTGCCGGATGGAAACCCCCCATTATCTTCTGGTCCGCCGGGAAGAACGGGTCGCCATCACCTGTTCCCGGTGTCAGACAATCTCTTTGGTCAAGGCGGCGGATTTAGAAGTTCATCAAGCCTGGTGGGAAGCGGAATTGGCGGAAATTCTCTCCGGTTTGGATGAAAACGGCATTGATGATGAGCACTAATCTTCCCGGCGCCCGACCAGACTCGGCCGGGTTCCCACCTCCACGCCCGACGGCACACTCAGTCTTAAACGGGCGGCCTCCCTTTTCACCGCCACCCACCCAAAACCGGAAATATAGAGATCTTCACCGGCTTCCACCGTTAAGATCTCCTCAACAAACCGGGCGGGGCGTTCACCCTTGGTATACAGGCGTAACCAGTCCGGTCCTTCTTTATGTAGCGTTTCCGCCTTTTCGCCCCGGCTCCGGTGCATGGTCACTTGTTCACCGGTAAAAAAGACCAAGGTCCGGTCGGCGGGGGAAAGATTCCAAATCCCTACCAAACCGCCGCCGAGCACAGCGCCATTGGGAGGTAAAGCCCAGAGTTTAACCTGGAGCTTTTTCGCCGGTAACAGTCGGCTGGCGGTCTCCGCTGAGAACAGATCCCCCATCCGTCTCCCCGGCTGGAAGCCGGGGGTATCAAAAATGGTAAGCCCATAAGCATCCAGGGTCCAAGTGGTAATCCCTTGGGTCGTCCCGGGGAAGCGGGAAACCGTGGGCAAAGCGGCCTTTTGCTTATCCTCCGCCGCCAGAAGGGCGGTTAAGAGCGACGTTTTCCCCACATTCGCGGCGCCCAGGACCGTCACCTTTTTCCCGGCTAATTCCTGCTTCAAGGCTTCCATTTTGGCGAGCCTCTCCGGGCCTCTCCCCCGCGCTGAAAGGACCTCCATTCCAATAAGGTCATGTCCAGGAAAACGCCGGTTCCATAAAGCCTGAAACCAAGGGGGCATCTCGACCCAGGGCGTCCGCGCCGGTAAAAGGTCGGCCTTATTGATCACCATGAAGACGGGTAATTTAAGCAGACGTGTCCAACGGAGGGGCAAGGACCCCTCCGGGTCAAAAACATCCACAACCAATAAGATCAGATCGCTTTTGGCCAGGGCTCCTTCAATGGCTTTAACAATAGCAGTTTCGTCATCGGCAGGAGCTTCAAAGCGCCCGTAATGCCGGAGGCGATAACAACGCTGACAGAAGAAGGCCCCCTCTTTCCCTGGGGGAAGAAACCCCGGTTGATCCGGAGCCGTTGATTGCAGAAGAATACCGCAGCCAAAACATTTCTTGTTAATCACTGATGATCCCCTTTTTTCTCAGCTGTTTAGCGACTATTCTTTCCAGCCGCCGGACGATCCGGGTAAAAAACATCTCTTTCGTACTGAGCGGCGTTGTCCAAACCGTAAATAAAGCCATCCGGTTACCGCCCCAAATATCGGTGAAGAGTTGGTCCCCGACCGTCGCCGTCTCCTCAGGGGTGATCCCCAGTAAAGCCAGGGCTTTTTTGAAGGGTGTTTTCCGCGGCTTGATGCCCCGGGAAACCCAGGGAATCCCCAACTTCTCCCCGACGACCTTTACCCGTTCTTCTAACGCGTTGGAAACGATACACATTTTTAAACCGGATTTTTTCATCGCTTCGACCCAGGCTTGGGTGGCAGGAGAAACTTCAACTTGTCCCCATTCGACTAAAGTATTATCCAGGTCAAGCAGAACTCCTTTCAGACCCCGGGCGAGCAAATAATCGGGTTTCAGATCGGCCAGGCCTTTAATCCGTAAGGCAGGATAGAATCTTTTCCACATCAGACTTCACCAGTTCAATTTCTTCGAAAGTAGTTCTATTATACCACAAAAGATATTTTTGGAAACGGCTTTTCGGTTATCGCACCGCCGGTTCCCGGACGCGATATGGTATAAACAGGTAAGTTTTGGGTAAAATTATAACTAAACCTATTTATTACATTATTACATCAGTTGATCAATCAATATTTATTACCCCTTTTTGCTGGCGCGAAAGGAAAAGGAGGATTTATTGTGAAAACACAACTCGTCAAAATAGATGATTCCATATCGACCATACCGGCTCTCCTTCCATTATGCTTGGGACTGCTGATCACCCTTTTCTTCTCCGTTTTTTATATCATGCAGTTCCAGAGTCTAACGGAGCTTTTGACAGCGGTCGAAAACACCCTGACCCAACTAACCGAAGAGCTTGAATTGGTGCGCGAAGTCTTTGACGAAGCCCAAAAAATCAAAGATCATATTGAACGACGGAGTAAGATCAATAGTGAACAGGGCCAAGAGATTACCTACGCCATTCTCCACTGTGCCCGCCAAAAAAGACTGAACCCCTACTTACTCCTGGCCATCGCAGAGACCGAATCCAGTTTTCACCCACAAGCCGTCGGCAAAGTGGGTGAACGGGGATTAATCCAGGTCCGTTACGGCACTTTTAAAATGATGATGAAAGAAGGGGACTTTTATCACTGGCGGGATACCTTGGAAGCCGGCGCTAATTATCTGGTCTACCTTCTAGAGCGTTTCAAGGGGAACACCATTTTGGCGCTGGCGGGCTATAACGCCGGGCCTAACCGTCCCCATGAGCGGTTGTTGGCGATTGGCCGGCCCTACGTACAAAAGGTTGCCACCAACTACACCCGGATTCTCCGGAATAATGAGGACCTTCGGACCATTTACGGGCCGGATCTGGCCGGTTCCGGCTGGGGCTATACGGCGCGGGCTTAACGGATTCCGTCCACAGGTTAAAAAGGAAACTGGAGATGGACGGCAAAGGCAAAAAAAAACCGCCCTTAAAGAGCGGATCTTTTTTCTGGCGGAGCTGACGGGGCTCGAACCCGCGATCTCCAGCGTGACAGGCTGGCATGTTAGCCGGCTACACTACAGCTCCAAGATGGTGGGCGAAACAGGGCTCGAACCTGTGCCCCCTTGCTTGTAAGGCAAGTGCTCTCCCAGCTGAGCTATTCGCCCTCAACGAAGTCAAAACTAATTATAACCCAGAATAACCAGAATGTAAAGGGTTTTTTCTTTACCGTAAGGAATAGCCTTTTCTCGGCCACCCGTAATGAATCCTTTTCCCTGCTTGGCCCAGGAGAAAAAGGCCTTCTTCAAAGGTGATGGCCCCATGCCAGAGCCAAACAATAATCTGAAGCCAACGTTTTGGCGTTTTCAAGCTCATCCTCCTAGTACGACGATGTATAATCATTATTTCCGAAAAAACGGTAAATATGCTTTGCCTTCATCGATCTGGCCGTCACCTAACTCCCGCTCCTCGGGCACGCCATGGTAATCGGAACCACCGGTCACAAAGAGCCCCAACTCCTGAGCTAAAGCCAGGTATTTCCGGGTCTGATCCCGGGTGTGCTCCGGGTAATAGACTTCCAAACCGGCCAGGCCATGGTCGACCAGGAAGGGGATGAAACGGTCCTCCCCTAACCGGCCCGGATGGGCTAAAACCGGCCACCCGCCGGCTGCGCGGATAAGCGCAATAGCCTCAAGGGTCGATAATTCACGGTGGGGAAGGTAGGCCACCCCTTGGGAGCCTAAATAATAGTGGAAGGCTTTGCGGTCTGGATCGGGACCGATCAGTTTTTTCTTTTTTAAAGCCCGGTAAATTTGGATCCGTCCCACAAAAGCGTTGGGCGTGCCCTGCGTTACTTCCTCCCAGGAAAGGGGTAAGCCGTGCTTAGCCAAAAGGGCCAACATTCCCCTGGCTCTTTCCCGGCGGGCGGCAATTACCTGTTCTAAACGGTGGCGTAACTCTGCCTGTTCAAAATTAATCTGGTAACCAAGGATATGGAATTCCACGCCTTCCAGTTCGGTCGAGAGTTCGACCCCAGGGATACAAGATAAACCAATTTCCCTGCCGGCGGTAAGAAAAGATGGAAGACCGTCCACCGTATCGTGATCGGTCAGGGCGATCCCGGTCAGTCCTTTCTCCTTCGCCCTTTTGACCAATTCTTCTGGGGTAACCAGTCCGTCCGAATAGATCGTATGGGTATGCAAATCCAAGGCCATTTTGTCTTCTCCTGATTAAGCTGTTATTTCCTCGACCCGGGCGCCCAAAGCTGCCAAATCCGTAAAAAACCCCGGGTAAGACTTACTGACATGTTCGGCCCCGTTAATGATTATTCCTTTTTCCGTCCGTAAAGCAAGGACGGCAAAGGCCATCACCAACCGGTGATCCTGGCAGGCATCAAGTTCGATCCCGCCTTCATAACCACGGGGGTTTCCTTTAATGATAAACCCGTCGGCGGTTTCGGTGATCGCCACGCCAATTTGGCGTAAACTCCGGGCCAGATCCCCGATGCGGTCCGATTCTTTCCACCGTAAATTGGCCACCCGCGAAAAGGTGGTGGTTCCTTCCGCCAGACTGGCAACGGCCGCCATGGATAAAACGGCGTCAATCGCCTCTTCGCCATTGAAGGCGCAAGCGGTTAAAGGAGCGCCACCCCGGACCGTAACTTCAGCACCGGCTCTTTCCACCGTCACGCCCAGTTGCTGAAGATAGGGGATAATCTGCTTCTCCCCTTGTTGATCCAGGGGGTCGAGGGGATACAAGGTGACGGCGGAAGGGACTATAGCGGCGGCAGCCAGCATGGCCGCAGCCGCCGGATAATCGCCGGGGACCCGGTAGACGCCAGGCCGGTAGCCGCCGGCCGGCACGGTAAAAGTAAGCTGTGACCAATCGGCTTCCGGAGTGACCCCGGCCTCCGCCATTACCGCCAAAGTCGTGGCCAATGGGGGGCGGGAGACCAAGCCATCGGTCACCTGCACGGAAAGCCCCCCCAAAAGCGGAGCGATCAACAAAAGGGCTGTCGCAAACTGGGAACTGACCCGCCCGGAAACGGTCACCGCTCTTTGGCGGAGCGGACGGCCGCCACGGATCGTAATCGGAAGATGGCCGTCGACATCTTCCACTTCCGCCCCCAACCGGCGCAGGACGGTTAAGAGATCCCCTTGGGGCCTCTTCCCCAATGACGCCGGGTAAGAGGTGGTATATTTCACCTCTGGCAAGAGTAGCCCCACCGGTAACAAAAGGCGGAGAACAAGGCCACCGTTCCCCGGATCCAAGACCCCGGGCGCGCAAGGCTTGGCGCCAAAACCTTTGATCCGGAGTTGCTTTTCTTCCCACCAAAATTCCGCCCCCAGGCGGCGGCAACAAGAAAGTAAGGCTTTGGCGTCATCGTTGGTGGCCGGGCTGACCACGACCGACTCGCCCTCCGTCAAAGCGGAAACCCAAATGTACCTGGAAGTATAATTTTTGGAAGGCGGCACCCGCACTTTTCCCTGCAGGCGGGTGGCAGGACCAACATAGACCTTCACCGGCTGTTCCCTCCTCGCACTTGGGTGGAGAAACCTTGGGCCCGGAGTAACCGGTCCGCCTGTTTTAAGGCGTTTTCATCTTCGAAAGCCAAACGGAGGGTGCCTCCTTCGCCCTCCCGCACCCGGAGGATCTCAATATCTTTCAGGTTAATCTCTTTGATGATCTCAATCACCTCGGCGATAGCTCCCGGCCGGTCTTCGATCACCACCACCAGCTCATGGAGGAGGGTAAGAAACCCTTTATTTTTTACCGGTAATTGGGTTCGCGCCGCCGCCGCCCGCCGCAGTTTCGTTTCGACTTCTTTCATTTCTCCGGCGGCTAAAGCGCTGGCAAAAGCGTCGAGCTCCTCGCGGAAAGCTTGCAAGACCGGGAGTAAAGAATGGCGGTTCGTCGCAAAAATCTCCCGCCACAAGGCCGGGGCGCCCATGGCTACCCGCGTGGTGTCACGAAACCCCCCGGCGGCCAAAGCAAGGGTTCCCGGGTTTTTTTCATTATAATCCGAAGCCACATTGACCAGAGCGGCAGCGAGTAAATGGGGCAAATGGCTGACCACCGCCACCATCACGTCATGCTCCTCCGGCGACAAGCAGTACGGAAGACCGCCCACCATCCGGACAAATTCTTCCAGAACCGCCAAGAGGGAAGGGGAGGTCTCCGCACCCGGGGTTAAAAGGTAAACGGCATTCTGAAACAAAAAGGGGTCGGCTGCGGTGATTCCCGATTGTTCGCTGCCGGCCATCGGATGACCGCCAATATAATGGACGCCCGCGGGCAAAAGGGATGGCAGTGTCCGGGCAAAACGCCCCTTTGTACTGGCCACATCCGTGAGGATGGTTCCCGGGGTAAAGGCGGGGGCCGCTTCTTTCACTACCTTCTCTATTTTGTCCACCGGAACGGCTAAAACGACCAGATCCGCGTTCTGGACCGCCCCGACCAAACTATCTGCTATTTCATGGACCGCCCGCCGGGCCAGCGCCGCACGGCAAGTTGCCTCTTCCGGATCATAACCAACCACCCGGAGGTCCTTTTGTTGCCGGCAGAGGGCCATGCCCAAAGAACCGCCGATTAGGCCCAAGCCAATCAGGGAAATGCGCTGCCTGCTCATAGGCGCCTCCCCAGCGCGGCCAGAATGGGGATAATCCCGTTGACCAAGGCGTCGAACTCGTCAAAGTTTAGGGATTGCGGCCCATCGGAAAGGGCGGTTTCCGGGTGGGGGTGGACTTCCACCATCAAGCCGTCAGCCCCGGCGGCCAACGCGGCCCGGGCCAGCGGCAAGACCAGGTTCCGCCGGCCGGAAGCATGACTGGGATCGGCAATCACCGGGAGATGACTCCACTCTTTCACCAGAGAAATCGCGCTCACATCCATCGTGTTTCTGGTGGCCGTTTCGAAAGTGCGGATTCCCCGCTCACAGAGGACCACCTGGTAATTACCTTCCTTCATTATATATTCGGCCGCCATCAGCCATTCCTCGATGGTGGCCGCCATTCCTCTTTTTAGCAACACCGGTAATTTCGCCCGGCCCACCTCTTGCAGGAGGGCAAAATTTTGCATATTTCTGGCGCCGATCTGTAGCATCTGCGCGTACCGGCCCACTAATTCCACCTCATGCGGGGCAACCACCTCCGTGACGACCGCCAGACCGGTCTCCCCGGCCACTTCCTGAATCAGTTTCAACCCTTCGCTTTTTAGCCCCTGAAATGAATAGGGGGAAGTCCGGGGTTTAAAGGCGCCGCCCCGTAACAACTTGGCCCCGGCCTTTTTGATCCGCCGGGCGGTGGCAAGCAGTTGTTCCTCATCCTCAATGGCACAGGGACCGGCAACCAGTACCGCTTCCTCCCCGCCAAAAACTGCTTCTCCCACTTGCACGTAGGTGGGCTCGGGTTTAAAATCCCTGCTCGCCAGCTTAAAGGGTTTAAGAATCGGAATAACCCGTTCCACCCCTGGCATCGCCGCAATCTGTGGCATTAACTCCGGACTCCGCTCGCCGCTCGCGCCGATAATCGTTCTTTCGACTCCTTGAGAAAGATGGACCCCCAAGCCGGCAGCGCGCAGCTGTTGCTGCACCCGCTCGGCCTGTTCAGCCGAAGCATTCCGTGACATGATAATAATCATAACCACTCATCCTTTCTACCTTCCTACCGTTCTACAATCAATCAGAGTTCAAGCTTCCCGTCCCTTCTTCACCATCACGGGAAGCAAATGTAGTTACGCCAATCCACCTCCTTTTAACTCCTCCAGCACTGTGGCCAGCGCCGTCAAAAACCGCTCATTTTCTTGCCGGGTACCGATGGTCACCCGGATCTGCCGGGGTAAACCGAAGATCTCGGCACTCCGGACGATCACCCCTTTCCGAAGCAAGGCCTGGAAAACCGCGGAG
The DNA here is from genome assembly GCA_012735135.1 of Bacillota bacterium. GTDB lineage: Bacteria > Bacillota > UBA4882 > UBA10575 > UBA10575 > Capillibacterium. Next base: position 16,656 of record JAAYHY010000024.1, read on the forward strand.
GCGGGATATGGGGTGGCAAAGAGGATAAAATTGGCGAAACTCGGGATATAAGTGAGGCCCAATGCCGCCAAACCCTGGTAAAGCTGTTCCTTCCCTTCCCGGTTCACTTCCAGACTGCGGACCACATGGGCTTGGTCACGCAAGGCGGCCACGGCCGCCAGTTGACCGGGGCGGTTCACGTTAAAGGGCTCCCGGGTCCGGTTCAAATAGGCAATAAGTTCCCGGTCTCCGACACCGTATCCCACCCGTAACCCGGCCAACCCGTAAATTTTAGAAAAAGTCCGTAGGGTTAAGACCCGTCCGTCCCCTTTATAATCAACCCCATTGGGGTATACCGGGTCCTCCACATATTCAAAATAGGCCTGGTCAATAATGACCAGCACCTGCCGGGGAATACGGGCCAGGAATTCTTCCAACGCCGTCCGCTTAATCATTGTCCCTGTTGGATTATTGGGATTACAGATAAAAATCGCTTTGGTCCGCGGGGTAACAGCGGCCGCCATCTTCTCCAGATCATGCGCCAAACCTTCCCCCTTCACCTTCACCAACCGGGCTCCCATCAACTGGGTGGCATAAGCATATTCCCCAAAGGTCGGGTCCGCCACGATCACCTCGTCCCCCGGCCGGAAGAAAGCCTCCGCCACCAGTTTAATTATCTCGTCGCAACCATTGCCCACCACGATCTCCGCAGGCTCCACCCCCAAGTGGGCAGCTAAAGCTTCCTTTAGTAAGTAGCAATTGCCATCGGGATAAAGGTGGACTTCCGTGAGGGCCTGGACAGCCGCTTGCACCGCTTGGGCCGAAGGCCCCAGTGGATTTTCATTGGACGCCAGTTTAATGACTTGCTCAAGGCCCAACTCCCTTTGGACTTCCTCAATGGGTTTGCCCGGAACATAGGGGGTAATCCCCAATATTTCCTGGCGGATCAACTGGTCAACACCCATTTTTAATCCCTCCTTCTCCTAAATGCCAGTCGCCATCCCAATACACCAGGACCCGTCCCGCATTGGGCGGCGCCTTCCGCTCCAGATCAAACCCGGCCCGGAAAAAGGCCCGGATAAACCCGCCATGGGTAACCACAAGCACTCGCTTCCCGGCAAAAACCCCGGCCAATATCTCCATCGTCGTCAATGCCCGGGCTTCAATCTGGGAGCGCGTTTCCAACCCGGGTAAGGAAAGCTGATCGCTCCCTTCCGGATACTTTGCTTTAATCTCGTCAAACCGTAACCCTTCCAGCGGACCGAAACTCCGTTCCCGTAAGCCTTTATAGGAAAACTCCGGAATCTTTAACCTCCGGCCGATAATCTCCCCGCTTTCCCTGGCTCTCCGTAAATCACTGGTCACGATCAACTCCCAGCCTTCGTCTTGCAGTTCCAGCGCCAACCGGGCAATCTCCGCCCGGCCTTCCTCGTTCAAAGCAGTATCGGTACAGCCTTGGATTCGGTTCTCCCGGTTCCAATCGGTCGTTCCGTGCCGGACCAGGCAAAAACTAGTCGGCGCCGGCCCAGTCGGGACGGAGCCTTTTGGCTTCCCGTAAATAGACATGACACACCTCCCGCCCGGAATCACCCAGGGAAACATGGAACAGGACCCGGATACAACGGGGTAAAGCCCCCGGCACCGCCACCGCCACACTGTCCAGCATGGGCCAGCCGGTATACCCCAACTGCCGGGCGGCTTCGGCCGGAAAAGCCGCGTTCAGATCGGGGGTCACCGTGAAAAATACACTGATCACATCCTCGGGATCAAGCTTGTTCCTCCGGACCAATTCGGTAATTAACTCCCGCGTCGCCGCCAGAATCTCTTCCCGCGTATTTCCCTTCGCCGTGGTGGCTCCCCGGATCGCGCCTATCCTTTCCATCTGCTTCTCCCCCGTTCGCCTCGGACTTCACTTCAAAATACTCTCATCGCTCTTGTGGATGTAGTACCTTTGCCCCGTATTTAACCAGCCGGGGCCGGATGGTTTTCTCCAACGACTTAAATTTCTTTGCAAAGTATACTGAGCGAAGGTTGAAGGCAAAAGAAACACCATTCGGCGCCGGCTACTTCAAGGCCCGGTGCCCGAGGCCGACGGCGACCTCGTTCAGATGGAGAAGACCAACCGCACAAAAGACAGCCACACTAAGGTGTTCGCCCCTCCGGGCCAGCCCGATTTTTCCGCCTAAATTCAGACCAAGGGCTTTCGGGAATATTTGCTGGAGAGCTTCGTGGGTTGCTCCGGCCACCGCTCCCTCCTCGGCATGGTTATCATCGATGAGAAACTCGCGTTTGGCGGCGACCACCGCCCGTTCGATAATGGTCTTGACCGTTTGGACCGTTTCGCCACCAAAGTCCACCGCGGCCGCCCGGATCTCTTCGTCCCGTAACCGTTCTTTATAAACCTTTTCTTCTTCGCGGGAGCGGCTGATCGCCATCTTTAAGGCTGCTGCCGCCACTTCTTTACTATTGCCAATCATGGGCTCACCTCCGACTAATAAAAAAAAGCACCCCACGGAGTGCCTGCAAACCGGCTCCTTCTCTCAAACCGCCACCACACTACCGTCCTGCCTTGAACAAACCTCTTGTCAACTAATCCTCAGTCACCCAGGGAACGATTGTCTTTGCCCGTCTTTGTTCCGCCCGGCCATCCGTAAAAGCCACCGCTTTTACTCCGCGCACCGGGGAGGTTCCTTACCGGACTATTTGTAAACTGGGCTTCATTCCGTCAACCCTGGCCTTAGCGGCAAATTCAGCGTTATGCCGGCGAAAGCCGGTGTCAACGACTACGATGTTTCTATACAATTTAACATATTTCCATCTTTTACGCAAGATTGGACAGCAATCTTTCCTCAGATTTTACTTAATCAATTAAAAAACGGCCCGGACGGGCGCTCCTTCCAACTGTTCGACCAGGCAAAAAGTGGCCCGGAAAGCGGGAATGGCCAATAACAGTTGGGCCAAACATAAAGCAAGAACCAGCAGAATTATTATCTTCTTCCACCATCTTTCCACGTTGGGTCGTTCCTCCCTTTAACCCCCCTCTCCCGCCGCCCGGGACCGGCCGGTTTTGAATTCATTAATCAGCCGGCGGATCTGCGGTAAAGCCGCCCGGGCCGCCGCTTCCCCTTTGGCGATGCACTCCTCGGCCCGGTAAAACTGGAGGGTACCGACCCCGCCCACCTCCGGGGTGATGACCAAGGCGGCTTGGCGCAGTTGAATACCGTCCAAGCGACGCATCATAATCTCCGAACTCCGGTAGAGAATATCAAAGACGCTCCGGGGCGGTTCCGGGTTTAACTCACCAGGCACATAGACGGCAAAGACCAAATCCATCCCCATGGCCGCCGCCGCCGTCACCGGGACCCCGGCCACCAGCCCGCCGTCGACCAGGAGCCGCTCGCCGTAAGGCACCGGGGTAAAGACTCCGGGAATCGAGATGGAAGCCCGGACCGCTAAATCGAGGGCTCCTTCGCTAAAAATCACCTCTTCCCCGGTGGTTAGATCGGTGGCAATGACCCGCACCGGGATCTCCAGTTCATTCAGGCTTTTCCTTTTCGTCAATAACCGGATTAAAGGGGTAATCCGTTTCCCTTCCACCAAGCCATAACGGGGAAACCGCAGATCGATAAAGTTTTCCCAGGAGATCTTGGCGGCTAAAGCCGCTAAATACTTCAGGTTGGCTCCGGCGGCGAAGAGGACGGCCATCACCGCACCCATACTCGTTCCCGCCAGCGCATCCACGGGGATCCCTTCTTCCTGCAGCACCTTTAAAACCCCAAGGTGGGCAAAGCCGCGGGCGCCTCCCCCTCCCAACGCCCAGGCGATTCTGGGTCTTGTTTGTCGAGCCGACATCGGATCTTCCCCCCCACGGTCAGTATACCATAAGCTTAGGCCGGCCCAAAGGGGTATCCGGTCTTAACTGCCGGCGGCGACAATCAATTCTTCATTCCCCTGGGCCGGTCCAAAGTTCTCCCGCTTCGGCCGGTCGTCTCCGGCCTCTTGATCGCCAGCCGGTTCCGGACATAAGGTTAACCGGATGACCTCCTCGATCCGCCGGACCGGAATAATCTGAATCTCCATTTCTTCCCCAAAGCTGTCCTGCCAGTTCTCAGCCGGAATCAGCACCCGTTTCGCCCCGGCTTCTTTAGCCGCGCGAATCTTGGGCACAATCCCCCCAACCGGCATCACCGCCCCCAAGATCGAAACTTCACCGGTCATGGCCGTCAGATTATCCACCGGCACTCCGGTGATCGCCGAATAGACCACCGTCACCAGGGCAATCCCGGCCGATGGTCCATCCAGCGGAATCCCCCCCGGAAAATTAATATGCAAGTCGTAATTGGCACAGTCGATCCCGAAGTATTTTTTTAAAACGGTTAAGACATTTTCCACCGAACCCCGGGCCATGCTTTTCCGCCGGATCGTCCGCCCGTACTCCCCCATCTCTTCTTCATCGATCACCCCGGTGGTAATTACCCGTCCTTTTCCTTCCGCCACCGGGATCGCCGTCGCTTCCAGTTCCACGATCATCCCCAGGTTAGGCCCATAGACCGCCAACCCGTTGGCGTAACCCACCTGGGGCTGGGGGGGAACCCTTTTGTTCGGGCAGGGCGTGTACTGCCCACTGTTGATCACCCATTCGATATCCTTCCGCCGGATCATTTTCCGGCCTTCGGTTAAGGCCAAACCGGCGGCTATTTGCACCAGATTCACGCTGTCCCGTCCGTTGTGGGCATATTTCCCGATAATTTCCAGCCCTCCCTCTTCCAGAGCAAAACCGATCTTATTCACCGCATTTTGGGCAATCCGCATAATCTCTCCGGGAGTAAGGGCCCGGAAGAAGATCTCGACACACCGGGAACGGATCGCGGGCGGAATCTCGTGGGGTTGGCGCGTCGTGGCGCCAATTAAACGGAAGTCGGCCGGCAGCCCGTTCCGGAAGATATCATGAATATGGGAAGGAATATTATGGTCCTCCGAACTGTAATAGGCGCTTTCAAAGAAGACCTTCCGGTCTTCCAAGACTTTCAACAACTTATTCATCTGGTAGGGATGGAGTTCACCGATTTCGTCGATGAAGAGGATGCCGCCGTGGGCTTTGGTGACCGCCCCCGGTTTGGGTTGGGGGATCCCGGCCATCCCCAGGGGTCCCGCCCCTTGGTAGATAGGATCATGCACCGACCCGATCAGCGGATCGGCAATTCCCCGTTCGTCAAAGCGGGCGGTGGTCGCGTCGATCTCCACAAATTTGGCGTTACTCTTCAGCGGAGATAAGGGATTTTGTTTCGCCTCTTCCAGCACGACCCGGGCGGCGGCGGTCTTGCCCACGCCCGGCGGCCCATATAACAAAATATGTTGGGGGTTGGGACCACAGAGGGCGGCGCGTAACGCCTTTAACCCCTCCTCCTGGCCGATGATCTCCTCAAATTTGCTGGGCCGGGTCTTTTCCGCGAGCGGCTCCGTCAGCGAGATCCGGCGCAAACGTTCCAGTTTTTCCAGTTCTTTTTTGGATTCCCGGTCTACCGCCACCTTTGTCCCCTGCTGGGCGCGGAGGAGATTCCAGAAGTACAAACCGATCACGATGGCAAAAAAAAGGTTGATCAAACCGATGATGTTGCCGGCATAGTTCATCTATTTTTCCTCCCCATGACCTGCTTTCTTCCGTTTATTATCTCCACTGACGCAATTTTCATGAGTAA
>JAAYHY010000005.1 GCA_012735135.1 Bacillota bacterium
AGGAAAATAAAAACAAGCATTTTTTAAATACACCCTTGACATTTCACTTGAAATATGTTATAATATTATTGGTGTATTATAAGTTAGTTTATTCGACTGTAAATCTGATTATACCTCTTAATTTTGATAAACACAATAATGAAAAACTAAAGCCACCGTTGATCGAACAAGCGGTGGCTATCTTTATAATTATAAAACATCTAATCTCCTCGCTCATGACCTAGGGCTTTCCTTGCGAATAATAGGATAAGAAAGGGCATCATGACGCCCATGTTGAAGACAGTAGAGAAACATGGTACAATCAGCGCGAGAAAGCATTTGGAAAGGTGACCCCGATGAAGCAAAAACGGCCGTATCCCAAAGTCATAATCTCTCCCAAGGCGGAGCGGAGTGTCAAGAATGGGCATCCCTGGATCTACGGGGAAGAGATCCGTAAAATAGTGGGCATACCCGAGAGCGGCGGGCTAGTGGATGTCTTTGCCGGAAACGCCTTTATGGGTACGGGCTTTTACAACAGTGCCAGCAAGATAACCATCCGGCTTATTTCCCGCAACGCCAATGATGTATTTGACGTCCGCTTTTGGCGCCGACGTGTAGAGTATGCCGTTCAATACCGCAAAACTGTCATGCCCGGAGCAGACTTTGCCTGTTGCCGCCTGGTCCATAGCGAGGCGGACCAGTTGCCGGGGCTGACCGTGGACCGTTACGGCCACATTCTCTCCGTCCAGATTACCTGCCTCGGTATGGAACTGGTCAAGGATACGGTTTATCGGGCCCTTTGGGATGTCCTTACCGAAATGGGCGAGACCGTCACCGGCATTTATGAGCGAAATGACACTCCCCTGCGGACACGGGAAGGGCTGCCGGAGGATAAGGGCTGGTACCGGGCAGAGGGCATCCCCGTGCCGGAATCCGCCGTCACGGAGATCTGCGAAAATGGCGTGAAATATCTGGTCGATGTGGAAAACGGACAGAAAACCGGCTTTTTCCTGGACCAGAAGTACAACCGCGCCGCGGCGGCCCGGATTGCCGAAGGCAAGCAGGTACTGGACTGCTTTACCCATACCGGCTCCTTCGGCCTTAATGCGGCGCTTCGCGGGGCGGAGCATGTGACCTGCGTGGATATCTCACCCTCTGCCATTGAGATGGCAAAAGCCAATGCCGTCCGCAATGAGCTGGACGGAAAGATGGATTTTATCTGCGCGGACGTCTTTGACCTCCTGACCACGCTGGCCGGCCGGAGATGCCGGGACTATGACTATATCATCCTTGACCCGCCGGCCTTTACCAAATCCCCCAAAACAGTGGAGGACGCGGCCCGCGGCTATAAAGAGATTAACCTGAAGGCCATGAAGCTCCTGCCCCGGGGCGGATATCTGGCCACTTGCAGTTGCAGCCACTTCATGACGGATAACTTATTCCGGAAAACATTGGCCAGCGCCGCCAGGGATGCCGCCGTCTCCCTCAGGCAGATCGAAGCCCGCCAGCAGGCCCCGGACCATCCCATCCTGTGGAATGTTCCGGAGACGTCCTACCTTAAGTTTTATCTTTTCCAGGTTGTATGACTAGACTCAAATATGTACCCGCCATTAGCCGGGCACGAAGAACTTTATTCCTTTTCCACAATAATCAGGGGAATGAGCAACTCGTCTTCCGTCAGTCCCGCATGCACCCCAATAAACTTCTTCGCCTCTCCTTCTGTGTGGAAGATCGATAAGTCATCGATGGCCACGGCAAGATAATCCCCCAGCATGTTACGGAAGTCTTTATGCTCTGTTCCACATCCGAATAATTTCAGCTCAAGAACCTTCTCTTTGGGTAAAAGGAGAAACTTGTCACCAAATTCGTCCGTAAACGCTTTTTCCAACTCGTCTCTTCGGCCTTCCTTCGCAAAGAGGTTCAAAGCCCTTGGTTCAATCGTGGGAATCCTTTTCAGGCATTTCATAATCGCTGGATATTCCCTGATCCATACAGCTTTCGAGTCCACCATGCCATGGTCGGCGGTTACAACGACAATAGTGTCCTCGAGCTCAGCCGTGAGTTCCTCAATCATTACCTCCAGCAACAAAATCACCCGTTTTGTTACGATACTGTAGCAACCGGTCAGGTGCATCGTATAATCGGGCTCAAGACAGTAACAATAGATATACTTCTGTCCAGGCTCCCTACAATATGACTTGATCAGCGCACAACTTTCCTCAAAGCTTCCCGGATAAGGCGGGAGAAATGGTGTAACATAATAGGCTTTTCCCCCGGCTGCCTTGATCCGGTTAACCACACTGGAATAACCATAGTACTTCCAGGCCACATTCTCCTCGGCTACCCTCTCCCCGGACTCAGTATCCGTATTACGAAAGACGGTTACATTCCTATCGATCTGCGGGAAATAACAGTCCCAGCCCAACCAGCCATGTTCGCAGGGAGTAAGGCCGCTGTCAATTGATGTGGTTGCCGCCACCGTCGTCGGCGGAAAGGTCGAGCTGTAGATTCCGGCCAGATGGGCGCGGAAAAAGCCATCCTCTTCCAGGTTACGCTCAATAATACACCTGCCCATTCCATCAAGAAGAATAACCACCACATTCTTATAATCTTTCGCCAGATAGTCATCGAGCGGTTCAAGCGTTCCCCCGGTAGCCGGAAGTCCCCACTTCTTCAGAACTGAATTGGCAAGACTCACGATGGAATTGTTGTAATCCGGATAGATTATATTTCCCCTCATGTCCTTACCCCTTCCGAATATCTATAACCACTTGCCTTTCCCGGTTTTACCATCTATAAAACAGTTTATACATCAATTTTGGTGCTTCTTCCGCCAGAATTCTGATTGTTCGTCCATTTTATGTTAATTGTATCATAAATCTAATCTCCCTGCGCGTTGACATATCACAAAAAATGTCAAAGCAACCGCCCTCTTGATAACTGCGGCTATCATCCAAAAAGTTGGGAGATTTCTTGTAATGATTGATAAAATTACTCGTAAAAAGTGGTATAATAATATGTAAATCATAATAAAATAATAGGAGAATGCGCATGAAATACTATGTGGATGTTAATGCCGTCAAGGACGGCGACGGTACCAGCGAAAGACCGTTCCGGCGGATCAGTGACGCCGCCAAGGTGGCCCTTCCCGGCGACGAAGTGTTGGTCGCGCCCGGGATTTACCGGGAATATGTGGATCCGGTTCATGCCGGCACCGAAGAGGCCCGGATCACTTACCTCAGCACAACGCCCCTTGGGGCGGTGATTACCGGTGCGGAACAGATCAAAACCTGGCAGCCTTATCAAGATAAGGTCTGGGTCTGCCGGATCCCCAACAGTGTTTTTGGCGATTATAATCCTTATACAACTTTAGTCTATGGCGACTGGTATTTCGCGACCCCGACCAAACATACCGGCTGTGTTTTCTTGAATGACAAGGCGATGTACGAAGCCACAACGTTGGAGGAATGCTTCCGCGGGGAAGTTTATGAGTATAGCTGGGCCCCGGAGGATTCCATTTATAAGTGGTATACCGAACAGGACCCGGCGACGGATGAAACCGTTATTTATGCCAATTTTCAAGGTTTGGACCCGAACAAAGAAAACGTGGAGATCACTGTCCGCCGCCGGTGCTTCATGCCTTCCAAAACAGGCGTCGGTTATATTACGGTCAGAGGCTTCAAGATCGACAAGGCGGCCACCACCTGGGCTCCGCCGGCCGCTTTCCAGGACGGCATGATCGGTCCCCACTGGAGCAAAGGCTGGATCATTGAAGATTGCGAGATTGCCAACAGCAAATGCGCCGGTATTTCCTTGGGCAAATATCTTGATCCCGACAACGAGCATTACTTCACATACAAACAGGTAAAAAGCCCTACCCAGATGGAACGGGATGCGGTTTGCCGCGGCCTGTATCATGGTTGGCTGAAAGATAAGATCGGCTGTCATATCATTCGCCGTTGCTATATCCACCATTGTGAACAGGGCGGGATTATTGGCCGGATGGGTGGCGTCTTCAGCATCATCGAGGACAACCACATCCACCACATCAATAACATGCAGGAGCTTGGCGGGGCGGAAATTGCCGGGATCAAAATGCATGCGGCCATTGATGTCACCATTCGCCGCAATCATATCCACCATTGCACCATGGGAATCTGGTGCGACTGGGAGGCCCAGGGCACCCGGATCACCCAGAACCTGCTCCATGATAACCAGCGGCCATCCTATGCCAAGCATCTGCCCGGAAATATGGTCTCCCAGGATCTGATTGTGGAGGTTAGCCATGGCCCGACCTTGATTGATCACAATATCCTCCTCTCCGACGTCAGCCTGCGCTTTGCCACCCAAGGCGTGGCAATGGTGCATAACCTGATCTGCGGCGCCTTTACCAGCGTTGGCGGGGGAACCACTTGGCGCTATACCCCGTATCACATCCCGCACCGGACGGAAGTGATGGGCTTTATGACCATCCTTCACGGCGACAACCGTTTCTACAACAACATTTTTATCCAGAAATGGCCGGTTGAAGACTGTAGGCCCCACGATGACCGGGACGCCCAAGAAAACAGGCTGGTCGGCACCTACGTTTTCGACGGGTACCCGACCTATGAGGAATGGATCTCCCAGTTCGATTTTACACAGCGTCCCGACATGCGCGCTTTGGAACCCGTCCATTTCGGCCATCTGCCGGTCTGGAGCGAAGGAAACGCCTACCTGAACGGGGCCAGACCCTGGAAAAAGGAGACCAAAGGTCTGGTGGTCGGGAATGAGCACGAGATCAAGGTGGAACTGGTCGAAGAAGACGGCCATTATTACCTGGAGACAAACCTCTTTGATTACCTCAAGGATTTCAAGGTCCGGATGATTAACACCGAAATCCTCGGCAAAGCCTTCGAACCGGAGCAACCCTTTGAGAACCCGGACGGGACACCAATCCGCTTTGACGCGGACTACTTCGGCAATCATCGCGGCGTGCATGTGATCCCGGGCCCGTTTGCCTCACCCTCGGGCCGGATTAAACTTTAACGGGAAAGACCATCCTTATCTGGAGGACACTCATTTTCGTTCACCTCTTGATCAAATCAAGGCACTCTGCGAATTCTTGCGCAGAGTGCCTTGTCGTTGAAACCCAATCCAATACACACATATTAGTTTAGGTTAATCCAAGCCATCCTTACTGGCAAGGATGTTTTTGTCAAGTCTTTTTGTTTTACCCTAATTTTTCTTCCAATATCTTGGCGACAGGGTCAAGCCAGTCACCCTCAAAGTGTTCGATCATGCCCTGATCGCAGGCAGCAGAAATTCGGGGGTCAATCGGAAGTTTAGCCAGCACCTTCAACCCATGCTTCCCGGCAATTTCATCAATGTGGCTGTCACCGAAAATTTTGTGCTCTTTCCCGCAATCCGGGCATTTAAAATAGGACATGTTTTCTACTAAGCCAATGATCGGGATATTCATTAACTCAGCCATCTTGACCGCTTTGGACACAATCATGGAGACCAGTTCCTGAGGCGAGGTTACGACAACAATTCCGTCGACAGCCATGGATTGAAATACCGTAAGGGGTACATCGCCGGTGCCCGGTGGCATATCGATGAACATAAAATCCACATCGCGCCAGATCACATCCGTCCAGAACTGCTTAACTGTACCAGCGATAATAGGTCCTCTCCACACCACAGGATCGGTCTCTTTTTCTAAAAGCAAATTGATGGACATGAGATCAATACCTGTCTTGCTTTTAACCGGGAATAAGCCGAATTCACTTCCCGTAACTTTTTCACTTACACCAAATGCTTTTGGGATAGAAGGTCCGGTAACATCTGCATCCAGAATAGCGGTATGATAGCCCATTCTATTCATAGTGACCGCAAGCATGGAGGTTACCAACGACTTGCCAACCCCTCCTTTGCCGCTGATCACGCCAATAACCTTTTTGATTCTGCTCATCTCATGGGGTTTCTCTAAGAAATCATTTTTCTTTTCCTTTCTTTCAGCGCAGTCCTCCGCGCAACTGCTGCAGCTTTGATTGCAATTTTCGCTCATAATCTTAGCTCCTTTATTTTATATTTTAGTTATAGAGAAACGAGGTTTCCGGAACCCATTAGCTATGGCTACATACTTGTCATTTGCCATTTACTTCTCAAATTATACCCGATATTTGTCATATGTCAATAACTGTTTTAAATAAAATACACTTGCAAGTTTAATACAATCAAAGCAAAAAAAGACCACTGTCCTTCAGTGGTCTGCCCCGGAGGCCGAAATCTCGTCTCACCCGGACATAGAAAGGGCCCGTCCCCTTCTTGGCAACAAAGAACCTTTCCTTATCTCCGCCAACTTAGAATTTGATGACCCTTGGTGGTTCGGTGAAAGAATAGAAGGTAGCGGTCGCGTCCACAAAATAAAGAACCTCGGTATTGTCGTCCTCCGGCGAATACATGCCATGGAGTTCAGGGTAATTGTCAAGCAAGTGCTTTTTGGCTTCCACCCGGTCATCCCGGATCAGCTTGCCGGCCACGCGCAGCCATTTTCCGTCTTCACAAGCACAGAGTTCCGCCTTGGGATTGGCCTGGAGTTGCTTGGAGACGGCTTTGACCTTGCCGGTTTGAATATAAAGCTTGCCTTCGAAAAGATCCACGGTGCCAAAGGGCCTGACGCGCGGCTGATCTCCTTCCACGGTCGCCAGATAATAGGTCCCGCACTTCTTCAAAAATTCATAAACTTCCTGGATTCCTTCCATTTTGCTTTCCCCTCCGCCGTCATTATCCTTGTTTCGTCTATATTTCACGCGCTTCAATCTAGCGTTTCCCGAATCGCATGGGGCACACCGTGCGGCATTTGTTGCAGTCAACAGTACTGAAGCCTCTGGCTGTTTTCCCATAAGTATTCATCCGGCAAAGCTTTTGGTTCACCCGCCTACCGGCGATCGCCTGCATGGGGCCTGCCCTATTCAACTACTTTATTCCCCATCTTCTTTATCAGCTCCAATACTCCAGCTTCCACCTTAATGAGGTCTTCCTTCTTTGGCGCGCCTTCAAACTCTACAGACTCAACAAAATCCCACTTCATATTATTTCTTTCCATTATTTCCTGGAGTTCCTTCTCGGCGCCGCCGGACCACCCATAGGACCCGAATCTAAAGGCCGTCTTACCGGTGATCCTCTTGCGCCCCAGCTCATTCAAGGCCGCCGCCACTGGGGGAAAAAGCTTGTACTCATAGGTAGGCGCCGCAATAATGATCCCGGCCGAACCAAAAACCGTCGCCACCATCTCACTTTCGCTTTCCAAGGGCATTTCCAGCTTGTTGTATCTGACGCCTTCTCTTTGCAGGATGCTTTCAACGTAAGCCACCGCTTTGGCCGTCATGCCGTACATGGAGCCCCACAAGATCGTAACTTCCTTCTTCCCCGCCCCTTCCGCGTACCGGGTGAACCTGGCATAATCAGCGATGATTTTTTGCGGATTTTTCCGGTAAACCGGGCCATGACCGGGGGCGATTACCTTGATTTCCAACGTTTTCGCCTTTTCAATCGCCTTTTTCACACTGGGCGTAAAAGTGGCCATAACATTGGAATAATACCTTATGCCTTCCGCTTCAAAGAAGTCCATCTCTTCCGGGGTCAGTTCATCATCAAAACAATGCTCCCCCATCCGGCCGAAAGCGCCAAACATATCACAGGAGAAGAGGGTTTTGGTCTCCCTTTCATAGGTGTACATAGTATCCGGCCAGTGCACGTTGGGTACCGGATGAAAACTCAATACTTTACCCCGGCCGAGGTCCAGGGTATCTCCTTCCTGCACAATCCTAATCCCGTCTTCCCCGTAAAAGGAGGATACCAGCTTGGCGGCTTTCTCCGTACAGATGACCGTAAAATCATCCTTAATTTTCCGGAAGTTTTCAATCCAGCCGGAATGGTCCGGTTCCATATGATTGACTACCAAATAATCAATCTTTTTCGGGTCAACGCCTATTTCTTCCAAGTTTTGATAAAGGGTTTCCGGGATCCCATCCCAACCAATTACCCCGTCAATGATGGCCGTCTTTTCGCCCTGAACGAGATAGGAGTTGATGGTTACCCCATTGGCAATCTCCCAGATTCCCTCAAAGAGGATATCCTCCACATTCATCGTCAGCATATATATTCCATCGGCAATTTTCAACTTTTTCATCCCCAAGCCTCCTCGCGAAAATTGTACCACATAACGGCCTTCCAAAAAATTGGTTTCGAAATAGCCTTCGTAAATAAGCGCCAATCGGCATCATCCGCGTAACCGGATCACATAAGCCCGATTATTCAATGCCGAGCGCAGCCTTCCATTCCGTTTCCTTAAAGCCAACAAGCACAAAGCGGTCACTGATAAGAAGCGGACGCTTTACAAGCATTTTCCTTGATATTTCTTTCCTCAAATGCGATGCCGTTAGCCACCAGCCACTGCTTCGCCTTCTGGCAGGTAGTGCATTTCGGGTAACATACAAATATCATAGTGTACCTCCAATTATTGCTTGTTGACATTATTATACTACATTACAGGGTTACTGAACCGGAAAATCAGCCCGCCTGTTTTTGAATTTACTATAATATAAACTAATCATCTACGCCACTTTCCAGAATTGAAAAGCTTTTCTTTTCGTAATCTATTTCGGCTAAAGCACCATAGGGTAATATGCACATTGGCGAGGTGTGGCCAAAATTCAGGTTTGCCATAACCGGGAAATCAGTCAGCCCATATTTGGCTTTAACTATTTCAAAAAGCGCCGCTTCATGTTCAGCAAAGGATTTGTCATCGCACAGTTTGCCGATGAGCATCCCTTTGAGTCCGTGCAAAACGCCAATCTCCCCCAACCAATCCGCAAAAGCCACCAGCTGTTTTGGGGTGAAAAATTCCGGGATGTCTTCGAGAAATAATATTTTCCCGGCAAAATCCGCCGCAGAAAGCCCGGGGAAATTTTTAAGCCCCGTATGGCCGCCGAATCAGCAAGAAGTTTATATCTTCTTTTACAAACGTTTCTGTGCCATCGAAATCCTCCCATCAAAAAAACCGCCGGCCAAGATGCCCCTGCACCTCAGTCGGCGGTTAAACCCTTTTCGTTTTCCACATCAGTCCCGGCACCTGATCTAAACTCAGTAGTCAGTACACCTGTCTTTCCGCTCCGGGCTCATTTCTTTCCCTTTTCTTCCACAAAGATGATCCGATCCTGAGGCTCCGCATACTCCTCACCGATCGCGCCATCCAGGCCCTCCGTGATGTAGGTGATCAGCACCTGCACGTCGAGCATCACATTGTCCTGGGTAAAGACATTGTCGGCAAACATCGTGTAACCGTCGCCCATATTCTGCAACATGTTGTTGTGGCTGGCCACGGTGTAGGTCTTCTTCAGATCCAGCGGCTCGCCCCCGACATAAACATTCTTGACGCGGTACTCGCCGTTGACCCCTGCAAACATGCCGGCTTCATCGGTCTGCACGCTTGATTTAATGTAGGTGTGCACCTCATAACTGATGCCCGAGGGGCAAAGCCAGCCGCCAAATTCCTCCGGCCAGGCATGCACGCTGA
>JAAYHY010000025.1 GCA_012735135.1 Bacillota bacterium
CCTCTATTCTAACTGAGGAATTTGTTAATGGCTCCCCTATTTTTTTAGAAAACCATTTTTACACCATTATATGGACTCAACTTTTAGCACAGCGGGTTGCCGATACCAAGGGCGTCTACTTTGTTCCGGCCTTTACTGGTTTAGGGTCACCCCATTGGGATCCGTACGCCCGGGGAACGTTAATCGGGATGACCGGTGGAACGAAGAAAGAACATATTGTCCGGGCTGCGCTGGAGGGCATCGCTTACCAGGTTAAAGAGGTCGTTGATTGCATGATCAAAGTTGCCGGCCACCAACCGGAGTTTTTACGGGTGGACGGCGGCGCGGCGGCCAACAATTTTCTCCTCCAGTTCCAGGCGGACCTTTGCGGCCTAACAATCCAACGGAATCATTCATTAGAGCTAACCGGTTTGGGCGCGGCCTTTGGCGCCGGATTGGGCTGTGGTCTGTGGAGCAGTGCCAATGAAATAAAGAATCTGATTCGAATCGAACGCCGTTTTACGCCGGAGATCACCGACAGCCGGCGAAGGCAATTATTTTCTGGCTGGTTAAAAGCGGTCGAGCGGGCTAAAGGATGGTCCCAAGTTGGAGATGGCAGTTTATAAATTTGTATGGTATAATTGAAGGCGTAAAAGAACTGCGCCCGTAGCTCAGCTGGATAGAGTGGCAGACTTCGAATCTGTAGGCCGGGGGTTCGAGCCCCTCCGGGCGCGCCATGAAAGATTGTGAAAAAGCTCCTGCTAACAGGGGCTTTTATTTTTCGGTGGTTGTCCAAATGGGTAGTTAATCTAATATAAGTACTACCATTTGTACTACCATTTAGGGCTCAAGGCCTCTTCTACCTGTTAAAAAGGTAGGGGGGTTTTTATATAGCTTGACAATTATTATAATACTTAGTATAATGGTTTTAATAAAAGATATAATAATATATGGAGGGGAGTTTATTGAAGATAGCAAGGGAAGATTTCGCAAAGGTCATTAAAATAATTGAGCATTATGAACCCAAGATTGACAAGGATTTTAAGATTCCGCTCAGTGAATATGAAGAACGTTACAAAAAAGTATGGAAAGAGCTCGAGGCAAGAAAGATTGATATGGGTTTCTTCTTTTGGTACAGGGAAATGCCGGGAGATGGGATTTACCTGACAGGATATAACCCCAATATTGAACGGGCCAGCGGGGTAATTGCCCCTGGAAAACGGCCGATGATCTTGGCCGGTCCCGAATCGGGAATCCTTTCCCGGGAGGTTGGACTGAATTTAGAAACCAATTTTGTCAATGAGTTTAGTATTCCCGATGAATACTATGAAGGTGTTGAACGGGGAGATTTAGGCGAGGTTATAGCCAATTACGTTGGGAAAGAAATCAAGAAGATTGGCTATCTGACCAGTGAAGATATTATACCATACAAGTTTATGAATTTTTTACATACAAATTTTGGAGCAGTTGAGGTTGTTGATGCTTCCGATATTTTGGAAGAGCTGCGCTATGAAAAGTCGGAAGCGGAATTTAAATGCATGGAGCAAGCGGATATTATTGCCTGTGCGGCAGTGAGAGCGATGCTGGCAGTGGCCAAGCCCGGAATGACCGAAAGTGAGTTGGCGGCGGTTGGTGATTTTACAATTAAGGCCTTGGGTGGCTGCGGATACGGTTTTGAAACGATCGTCAATTCCGCTGACCGCTGTAAGACGGTGATCGGACCGGCTACGAACCGGGTGATCAATGAAGGTGAACTGGTCCAAATCGGTTGCAGTCCCAGCTTTGAAGGTTATAAAGGAGTTTGCCGCCGGGCCTTTGTGATGGGAGAACGCACCCCTCTACAGAAAGAATTCTTTGCCTGTATGAATGAGGCTTACCGCAGAGCGGAACAAGAATTATATAATGTGTGCGAAAATAACCTTCCCTCGAACCGGATTGATTTGGCCGCCCGTAATTATTTCCATTCCCAGGAAATCAACGGCAGAAATATGAAACAATATCATTTATACAGTACTTGTCATGGGACCGGTTTAACGGAATGCCTGGAAAAGATGGTAATTACTCCTACGAAAGAAGACCCATATGGTGAAAATGTAGGCATCATGTTGGATCTCGGTTGCTATGGTTACCCGGATCCACAGATCTGCGGTGGCTGTGTTGAAGATGCTTTTCTCAAGAAGGGCAATAAAGTTTATAAGGTTACGGACTTGCCGGTTGATGTACAAGAATTGGTTGGTAAAGGGATGTAAAGGATGAAAGATCAGAAGAAATTAATTACGGTTAACGGCCGGGTAATCACCCTGACTTTAATCATTATCGTGATCTTTATTGCCATGAGTATAATCAAGGGTGAATTGTTTTATGCCAGAAGCAACATTCAAGCCATTTTTTCCAACTTGTCTTATGACCTTCTGCTAGCCTGCGGCATGACTTTTGTTTTGATTTTAGGCGGGATAGACCTTTCCGTTGGGTCGATCCTGGCCTTTGTCGGAGTAATTGTCACCTTACTGCTGCAGAAAGGGATGGCTGTCCCCCTGGCCATTTTGATCGGGTTAAGTTCTTCAATAGTTCTTGGCGCTATAAATGGGGGCTTGGTTGCCAAATTTAATATTGCCCCCTTTATTGCCACCCTGGGTACAATGTCAATTCTAAGGGGAATTTGCTATGTATTAACCAGTGGCTATTTTATTGCCAACTTACCCGTGGCTTATACAAAGATCGCCCGGGGTTCCATGGCCGGAATTCCCAATAAAATCTTGATCTCCCTAACAATAATGGCGGTTTTAGCCGTGCTTTCCACAAGAATCCGCGGGTTTAAACAGATGTATTATGTGGGGGGTAATGCCCAAGCGGCGTTTTTATCAGGAATCCCGGTCGTAAAAACAACGCTCTTAGGTTATGTGATCAGTGGGTTAATGGCTGGGATCGCCGCCATCCTAATGACAAGTACTTTGGGAATGGGCCAAGCGGGTTTTGGTCTATCTTTTGAAACAAAAGCGATCGCCGCCGCTGTGATCGGGGGCGCCAATATGCATGGCGGGGAGGGTAGTTTCTTAGGAACCGCCCTTGGTGTGATCCTGGTTGCGTTGGTGAATAATGTTTTCATCATGTTCAATGGTTCACCCAACTGGTCGGTGGGCATTAGCGGAATAATTCTTCTTTTGGCAGCTGCGGTAGACATAATAAGGGTTAAAAGCCAAACCAGATCGGAGGCACGGAAATGAGTCTGTTAGAAGTAAGGAAGATTAATAAGTCATTTGGCAGCAATAAAGTGCTAACCGATGTCTCCATTTCTTTTGAAGCGGGGGAAATCCATTCGATTGTCGGAGAGAATGGGGCAGGAAAATCCACCTTAATGAAGATCATTGGTGGTATTCATTCTTGCGATAGCGGCGAGATTCTGGTTGATGGTCATCCAGTCCAAATCCATAGCCCAATTGATGCCTTCAAACACGGAATCGGGATTGTGCATCAAGAATTGAGTATTGCCGGTAATATGACGGTCGCCCAGAATGTCTTTGTCAACCGGGAGCCCACCAATAAATGGGGTTTTATTAATTGGACGGAATTGTATGAGAAGACCAATGCCGAGTTTGAAAAGATTGGGGTAAAAATTGACCCGAAGGTGCCGGCCGGATCCTTAAGTGTGGGTATGCAACAAATTGTTGAGATCGTGAAGATTCTTTCGCAGAATGTAAAGATCTTAATTATGGATGAACCAACAAGCGCGCTTTCGGATAAGGAAGTAGATCATCTGTTTCAATTGCTAAAGAAGTTAAAAGCAAAAGGCACCTTGATCATTTTTATCAGCCACAAACTAAAAGAAATAACTTATCTGTCCGATCGGGTTTCTGTTTTACGGGATGGCCGGTTTATCGGTACTTTAGACCGGGAAAATATGCAAATACCCAAAATTATCAACATGATGGTGGGACGAAATATCGATCAGCTTTATCCGGAGAAGGGAAAGAAAGGAGACCAAAAAGAGGTTTTCCGCCTTGAACATGGGTCGGGAAAGGGAAAATTTACCGATGTTTCTTTCCGTTTATACGCGGGAGAAATCACCGGTATGTTTGGCCTGGTGGGTTCCGGCCGTACGGAGTTGGCTTATTCAATCTTCGGCGCGGATCGTTTGGACCAAGGGACCATGTACTTGAACGGGGAAAAGTATGAGGCGAAAAGTCCGATCAAAGCCATTGAGATGGGTATTGGTTACCTTTCGGAAGATAGGAAAAATCTTGGTCTCTTCCTGGATATGTCAGTAAAAGACAATACCGTGGTGACCATTTTACAAAAATTATGTAACAAGCTGAGTTTCCTTAATGATCAACAGGCTGCTGATCAAACCAAGGGTTATATCGGGGAATTACAGATTCATCCTGAAGATTGCCTCCTGTCGAAAGTAAAAAACCTGTCCGGTGGTAATCAACAAAAGGTTTTATTAGCCAAATGGCTGGTTTCCCAACCGAAGTTGCTTATTGTGGACGAACCTACCCGGGGCGTAGACGTTGGGGCTAAATCAATGATTCACTTTATGTTAAGAAAATTGGCCGACCAGGGAATGGCAATCTTAATGATCTCTTCCGAACTCCCGGAGATAATTGGTCTTTCGGATAAAGTCATCGTTATGCACGAGGGAAGATGCAAAGGAGTGTTGGAAAACGTTGATTTGACTGAAGAAGAGATTATGACTTGTGCTTTCCGGGAGGAGGAAGATGTTATATGAAAAGTGGTAAATGGAAAGGGTTGCTTTTAAAGGTTAATTTACATTACTTGGTACTGGCGGTGCTAATTCTCGTCTTGGTTTTGGGGATGAGTATAAAATCCAAATACTTCCTTACTTTGGCCAATTTTGATGTTCTCGTCAACAACTACATTATGGAGGCGATCATGGCCCTGGGAATGACGATGGTGATCATTTCGGGGGGAATTGATCTGTCGATCGCCGGAATTCTTCCATTTACCGCCATCATTTTTGCCAAAATGATGACTTCTGGAATGAATATCCCCCTGGCGATGATTATTTCATTGCTGGTGGCAATGGGTATTGGCTTCATTAATAATGAGCTAAGGAGCAAATTGAATCTTTATCCTATGGTTGTCACTTTGTCCACGTCTCTGATTCTAAAAAGTATAAATTTGGTATTGACCGGCGGTACTGTGATCGCTAAATTTCCGGCCTCCTTTAAAAAGATCGGCATGTTTAAGCCGCTGGGAATTACCCTTTCCTGTTGGATCTATATTATTTTGGCAGTTTTATTCCTATATTTCTCCAAAAATAATAAACGATTTATCCAGGTCTTCTTTGTAGGGGGGAATGCGGAGGCAGCAAAATTATCGGGGATGAATACGGAAGCGGTATATAGGTTTGTGTATGTTATGTCGGCATTTTTAGCTGGATTGGCAGGGATTTTGTCAACAACAGTCTATAATAGTGCCAGCTTTAGTTTTGGACAGGGGGTGGAACTCCGGGTAATTACTGCTGTTGCGATTGGCGGGACCAGTATGACTCAAGGCGGGATCGGGTCAATTGCCGGGACAATGTTGGGTACCTTATTTTTGGCTATTGTCTATAATGCTTTTGTGATGAGCGGAATGTCTACATATTATGAAAATGTAGTCACGGGCGGAATGCTGATTGTCGCCATTTTACTTAGTGAGGGAATCCGGAAAATTAAGCTAAAGCAAACGCAGGAAACGTTAAAATAAAGCAAATAAGAGGAGGATTAAGATGAAAAAGAGGTTTTTTGCATTACTACTCTTGGTCGTAGTGGTCGCGCTTACTTTAGCCGGCTGCAACTCTGCAGAGGAGAAAGCTGCCGAAACGAATGTGAAGAAAGAAGAATTTTACTCAATGGTGGTCTTCACAAAGGGGGCGGAATACTTCAATTGGTGTTATGCGGGAATGAAGGATGCCGCCAAAACCATCGGTGACCACATTAAAGTTGAACTGCAAGGTCCTGCCGAATGGGATGCCTCGTTGGAAGCAAGAGCTTTGGAGCAAGTAATTGCGAAGAAACCCAATGGGATTCTGGTCGCAGCTGCTGATGAAGCCACATTGATTCCGGCAATTAATAAAGCGATTGATGCCGGGATCCCGGTGATTGGCTTTGACAGTGATTCGCCGGAGAGTAAACGTATCGCCTATGTGGGAACCAACAACTACGACTTTGTCGGTTGGCGCGAAAGCCATGGTGGAAATGATTGGGGGAGCGGGAGAAGTCGCTATTTGTCTCGTGCCGGGGACGGTCGCCCAAGAAGAAAGAGCGCAAGGCTTTAAAGATTATTTGGCGCAACATGCTCCTAAGGTGAAAGTGGTTACCGAATTAAATGATGAAGGCGATGTGGCGAAAACAGAAACATTGTGTACAGCGTTATTACAATCCAACCCGAATATTAAAGGGATTTTCAGTACCCACGGTTATGGCGCTCCGGGGGCAGCAGCGGCGGTTCGTACTTTAAAGATGCAAAACAAAGTGGTTGTCATCGGAAGCGATTACGGTACCGCTGTGATTGAACTAATCTTAAATGGTGAAGTACAGGGTACGGTAATTGATGATCCGTATTTAATTGGATATCAGGCGATGATGCTGGCCTATGCGGCGGCCCATCCGACGGATGTTCCCTCAACCAATCCGCCGTTTGGACATGTGCCTCCGTTGATTTATGGCGGGTGTTCCTTGCTGACCAAGGATTTACTGCAAGACCCGGCAGTTTTAAGTAAATACCAAAATCCCCCAAAAATAGATTAAAGATAGGTAAGATTGACATATTTGCACAGCTGGTTTAAAATAAATTTAAACAATAAAACTTTATCTGGTAATAAAATAAAATGTAATTGATGAAGAGTACCTCCCTTACGGGAGGTACTCTAAGTAAGTGCGTGATAAGATAATTTTTTAAATTGTAAAGGAAGTAGTCCATGCCAATTGTAGATATTATTGACATTAAAAAGCAGAATATCAGGGCGATAGTTGATGCGGTGCGTTTCGAAAACGGACTGACCAAGAAAGAAATTGCGGAACGGACTAAATTAAGTTTTGCCACCGTCTCTAATTTATGCAATGAATTAATTGAGAGAAATGTATTATACATGACTAAAAAGGACATTTTATCCCCCGGCAGAACTCCTAATTGTATTTCCCTCCAGTATGAAATGTTTAATACAATTTGTTTGAATTTGCAAATGAAAGATGTAATGGGCCTGGCCGTACTAAACATTAAAAACGAAGTTATTTTTATGAAGAAGTATGATATTTCAGAGCTGAAGACACCTTATGACGTCATTAAATTTGCCAAAAAGATGTTTGAGACCGAATTTTTACCGAAGGCCGATCCAATGGTAACATATATTGGAATTGGAGTGGCGGTCTCGGGAATTCATGATATTGAATGCCATCGCTTAGTTAATTGTTCGATCGAAATGTACGCGGGAGTACCCCTCAAGGATATCGTCGAAGAGATTTTTCAACTGCCGGCCTATATCGATAATGAATCCAATCTTTGCGTATTAGCGGTTAAATCCGGGAAAACCAAAAGTGATAATATAGTATATTTGCATATTTCCGAAGGCGTGGGTGTGGGCATTATCGCGCAAGGAAATTTGGTTAGAGGATTCCGTGGTTACGGAGGCGAGGTAGCTCATATTCCGGTTGGTGATCACAAAAAGAAGTGCCGGGTTTGCCATAACTTTGGCTGTATAGAAAATGAATTATGTGTTCCGGCAATTGTGGAAAACTATTTTGGGTATGGACAGCAAAATGTCTTAGAAAAATGGAACCAATATCTGAATGATATTGAGAAAGAAATTCCTGAAGCAATTCAACTGGCGAAAAGGAATGCTGTTTATTTAGGAAACTTGGCTTCCATCCTGATTGATATCTTTGATCCTGAAATCCTATATGTTGGTGGCGATATCAGCGCTATTTATCATGTGATGGAAAGGGATTTTATGGAGACAATAAAGAAAAGATGTCTGCTGCTATCTGGAGAAAAGCTGCGGATTGTCTGCGATCTTCAGAGTGAAACAACGATTAATATCGGAATAAGCGAGTTCATATATAAGAAGTGGGATATATAAAGATTTTACAGCTAAAAAAAACCCCGTTTCGGTTGGGGTTTTTTTTGTGTGGATATAGATAAAAAGATACTTGCTTCAATGAAGGAAATATGTTAAAATCTTTACTGAGAAGTGAAGGTGTTGTTAAATTGGAACATTTACGTCGGGGAAACAAAGCGTTAATTAAAGATCTCAACCGCGCGTTGGTCCTCCATCACTTAAGGATCCATGGCCCGCTCAGCCGAACAGATATTGCCACGGAAACGAAGTTGGGCTTGTCAACGATTACCAAAATAACCGATGAACTGATTACCCAAGGGCTGATCCGGGAGGTTGGCGAGGGGGATTCCAGTGGCGGCCGCCGGCCGGTTTTCTTGGAATTTATTCCCCACTATGGCCACGTGGTGGGGGCTAAGATTGAGAAGGGACAGTTGGTTTTGGCTTTAACCGATCTCGAGGCGGAGATCGTCGCCAAGGACAGCATCGCTTTTCCCGTCGGTGCTCCGGCCGGGGAGGTTTTGGCGTTACTGGCTGATGCCATTGCCACGCTTGTCCAGAAGAACAAGGCGTTAATTCACCGCTGGTTAGGGATTGGGATCGGAATCTCCGGATTGGTGGATCAGTCCGCTGGCGAATTGGTCTTTTCTTCCCTGTTGGGCTGGGGGCGTGTGCCTTTCCGGGAAATTTTGAGTCAACGGTTTTCGGTTCCGGTTTTTATTGACAATGACGTGAACACTTATGCCTTGGCCGAGTTATCTTATGGTTATGGCCGGGAGGCCGATGATTTTCTCCTGGTGACGATCGGCGCAGGGATTGGCGCCGGGTTAATCCTTGATAAAAAGATTTACCGGGGAGGATTCGGAGGCGCCGGGGAGATTGGGCATATGGTCATCGCTACCCCGGGGAATCCTTGTTATTGCGGGCGACAGGGCTGTTTGGAGGCCCATGCCGGCGAGCAATTCATCTTATCCGAGTGCAAGCGGATCTTAAGCCAGGAGAAGGATTCACTCCTGTATAATGAGCGTTTACAGCTAACCATGGAAAAAGTGTTAAAGGCCGCCAAGGCTGGTGATTATGCGGCCAGACAGGCTTTTTATAACGCCGGGCGTAATTTGGGCATCGGGTTGGTTAATTTGATCAATATTCTTAATCCGACCACGATTATTCTGGCGGGGGAAGGGATGGTGGCGGAAGAGTTTATTTTACCTGGAATTAAAGGGGTTTTACCGACGAATTTCTTCAACCGGTTTCACCCCGAATATGATCTACGGGTTTCGCGCCTGGGTGAAGGGGCATGGGAGAAAGGCGCTGCGACTCTGGTGATCAACGAATTATTCAAAGCGCCGATTTACCAGGGGCAGAAAACAGTTCTTTCCGGGATTGGCAATTGAAGTTTGGCGGATGAGTTTTTTATAGGTCTAATTACTTTCTTCAAGGAATAAAGTAAATTGGCAATGAATTGCCTAAGGAGAAGAGGATATGAATTTAAAAGAGCGGAGCATCCAGATCATTAAAGAGAACCAGCATCCGGGGGGAGCTTTTATTGCTTCGCCCAATTTCCCCAATTACCGTTTTTGCTGGTTGCGTGATGGCACCTTTATTGCCTATGCTTTGGATTTAAACGGTGAGCATGAGGCGGCAAGAAAGTTTTACACTTGGGTTAATACTCGCCTGCAAGAACAGACCGGGAAGATCGATTTACTGGGCGATAAAATCAGGGCCCGGGAGGAATTATCTTCCCGCGACTTTCTCCCTACCCGTTACACTTTAGAAGGCGCTGAGCACGAGGATGATTGGCCCAATTTTCAATTGGACGGTTATGGCGCTTGGCTGTGGGGACTAGCCGAACATCTGCGCTTAACCGGCGCTCAACGGTTACCCGAAGAATTTGCGCCTAGTATCCGCGCCACGGTCAAATATTTAGCTTTATGCTGGCAGTTTCCGAACTACGATTGCTGGGAGGAATATCCGGATAAAATCCATACTTCGACTTTAATCTGTTTGTACGGGGGGATCTTAGCTGCCGCCGGGTTGCTGGCCCGTGAAGACTGGGTGGATTTGGCCGGCGAAATCAAAGGATTTATCGTCAAAAACCAGATTAACAACGGTCATCTGGTTAAATATGTAGGTTCGGAGGAGGTTGACGCCAGCCTGCTTTGGGCTGCTCTTCCTTTTAACTTACTTGCACCCGATGATCCAGTGATGCAAAAGACCGTTCAAAAGGTGGAAGCGGACCTCCTTCACCAGGGTGTTCACCGTTATGCCGCGGATACCTATTATGGCGGAGGCGAATGGGTACACCTTACAGCCTGGTTGGGATGGTATTATGCCCGGACCGGCCGGAAGGGGGAAGCCCGTCAACTTTTATCATGGGTTGGAGCCCAGGCCGATGCCGACGGCTCTTTGCCGGAACAGGTATGCGCTCATCTTAATGATCCGGCCTTTTATCCAATCTGGATTGAACGGTGGGGACCAGTGGCTAAGCCGTTATTATGGGCCCATGCGATGTACCTCGTTCTTCTGCATGAGTTGGAGGCAAACGGTCAACTAAAATAGGGTGAAGGAGGGGAAGGCAAGTTCATGGTTTATAAAAAAGGGCAAAAAATCACGACGATTATGCTGTTCTTGTTACCAAGCTTGTTAGGCTTGCTGTTATTTAGTTTGATTCCGATCGGTTCTTCCTTGTATTTAAGTTTAACCGAATGGGATGTGATCGGAGGGCCGCCCCAATTTATCAAAGGCGATAACTACCTGAATATTTTAAAGAGCGAAGAATTCTGGCGGGTTTTGAAAAATACTTTGTACTTTATTATCCTCTATCTTCCTTTGATCTTGATTTCTTCGATTGCGGTTGGAACGATCCTTAACCGCAAATATAAAGGGATTGCGATCTACCGGACATTGTTCTTTATCCCGGTCTTAACTTCTTGGGTGGCAGGCGCTTTAATCTGGCGGTGGGTCCTGAGCCCGGAATATGGGGTAATCAATGCCCTTTTGGGGTATATCGGAATCAAAGGACCTGGTTGGCTTTATGATAAAACATGGGCCATGCCGGGAATTGTGCTAGCGAGTATCTGGAAAGACACCGGTTTTTTCGGCCTGATTATGCTCGCCGGGTTGCAGGGAATTGATCCAACTTATTATGAGGCGGCGGAGATCGATGGAGCGGGGCGTTGGGGAAAACTATGGAAAATAACTCTCCCGTTAATTAGCCCTACGATCTTTTTTGTGACCGTGATCTCCATTATCAACTCTTTTCAGTTGTTCCCCCAAATTATGGTAATGATTATCGACCGGAATTTCGCCGCAGGCCATGTCTTTGTCGAACGGATTTACCAATATGCCTTCAAATACTACAAAATGGGTTACGCCACAGCCTTTTCCTGGATTTTGTTCCTGCTTATTTTCCTTGTTACGCTCCTCCAGTTTAAGCTGCAAAAGAGGTGGGTTAGTTATGATACATAAAGAAAAAAGAAAGAAAGGAAGCAGAAGCAAAACAATCTTCTATTTGCTGACAACCATAACTTCCTGTTTTATGCTTGTTCCTTTCTTTTGGATGGTCGTCACCTCTTTAAAAGAAAGAGGCGCTTTGATGGTTATTCCGATTCAATGGTGGCCGGAGAAGATCAGTTTCAAGGCTTATCAGGAATTATTCTCGATTGATTTTCCCTTTGCCCGGTCGATCGCAAACAGTTTGTTTGTCGCGGGGATGGTTACTTTTATCACAGTCATGTCGGCTGCAATGGCCGCTTATGTTTTTGCCAAAATCAATTTCCGGGGAAGAGAGATCCTTTTCTCGCTTTACCTGGCGACGATGATGATCCCCAGCCAGGTTACGATGATCCCCAATTATTTGGTCTTGAAATACCTGGGACTGCTGAATAGTTTCACCGGGCTGATGCTTCCGTCGATCTTTAATGCCTTTGCCACTTTTATGTTGCGCCAAAATATGAAGTCGATCCCCGATGCTTATCTTGAAGCGGCGGAACTGGACGGGGCTTCCCACATAACCATCTTTTTCCGGATTATCTTAGCTTTGTCCAAACCGGCCTTGGCCACCTTGGCTGTGATCACTTTCATGGGAGCATGGAACGATTATCTATGGCCTTTAATTATCCTCACGGAGCGAAGGAAGATGACTTTACCGGTGGGCTTAAGCTTATTAAATGGTCAGTACTCCAGCCGGTATAACCTATTAATGGCCGGTGCGCTAATCTCGATGATTCCTATCTTAATCGTTTATGCTTTCGCCCATAGGTATTTTGAACAAGGGCTTAGTATTGGCGGGATTAAGCGGTAGGTAGTCGCTCCCACCGGCTCCCGCCGGCTTGGGCGGAGGGGTGAAAATTGAAAGCCGGGTGAGCCGAAAAGCATCGAAGGCCTTTCCTAAGTGGTCAAATGTTTACTGGAGTTTGCTCCAGTATAGTAAATAAATAAACAATAGTAGGAGGGAAAAACATGAAAAAAAGGATGCTCATTGTGTTTGGCCTGGTTTTGTTGTTTGTCGTCAATTTGTGGATGGTGGCGGAAACCGCCGGCAAAACGGTAACGATCAATTTCGCGAATTTTTCGGCGGGAGGTGATAATACCAAATATCTGGAGGAAATGCGGAAAATCTTCGAAAAAAAATATCCCAATATCAAAGTGAAAGTGGAAACCATTGGTTACAATGATTATTTTACGGTGATGCAGACGCGCATTGCCGGAGGTAATGCGCCTGATGCCTTTGAATTGAACTATGAAAACTTTGCAACTTACGCAAAGAAAGGGACGCTGCTTCCCCTGGATGATTTAATCATAAAGAATAAATTTGATACTTCGGTGATTAACAAAAACGCATTAGCTGCCTTCACCGCCAACGGCCGTCAATACGGTTTGCCTTTCAGTTTCTCGAATGTGATTCTGATCTATAACAAAGATTTGTTTGACAAGGCGGGTCTCGCTTACCCG
Source organism: Bacillota bacterium (assembly GCA_012735135.1). Lineage (GTDB taxonomy): Bacteria > Bacillota > UBA4882 > UBA10575 > UBA10575 > Capillibacterium. The sequence continues at coordinate 12,989 of JAAYHY010000025.1, forward strand.
ACCAATGATTGGAACTGGGATGACCTGTTGGAAGCAGCCAAAAAGATTAGAGCGCTGGGGGATAAGATCTTCGGTCTCTACCAGCCCATTCAATTCCACGAATTTTATAAAGTAGTTAAACAGAATAACGGGAGCCTCTTTAATGAAGATATGACCAAATTTACGGTTAATTCCCCGCAAAACATCGAAACGCTCCAGTATATGGTGGACCGGGTTCAAAAATATAATGTGATGCCGACGGAAGCCCAATTAGCCGGGATGGGTGACTGGGATTTATTTAAAAGCGGCCGTTTGGGCATGATTGTGACCGGTTCCTGGGCTTTTCCTGACTTTATCCGCGATTGTGATTTTCAATGGGATATTGCGGTTGAACCTGGAATCGTTAGAAAAGCCACTCATTTCTTCGCTAACGGGCTGGTTTTGAATAAAGAGACGAAGAAAGCGGAAGCAGCCTTCGAGTGGATCAAATTTCTTTCTTCCAGCCGGGAAGTGGCCAATATTAGGGTAGACGCCGGATGGGAGTTACCGGCGGTTACCTACCCGGATGTGATTGAACGTTATAAAAAGCAAGCTCTGCCGGCTAACCGGGAAGCGGTCTTTGCATCGCTGGATTATTTGGTCACCCCGCCCGTAATCGAACAGTTTGCAGAGATGTCCGATATTATGGGGAAATATTTAGCGCTCGCCCGGGACGGTGAGATGACTCCGGAAGAAGCGTTGAACGAAGCCCAGAAAGAATTGGAGCAAAAAATCAAGTTGTAATGTAATTATTTAATTGACCCGTAAATGCTCATCCTTAATGGGAATAAGTTGGCAGCTTTCCTAACTGCCAACTTATTCCCGGAAAATCGCCGATGGGAGGATTACCAATGCCGGAATGAATCATGATTAAACATATTCCCAACGGGTTAAACGATCCATTTCAGCATTTCTCCTACGAACTGGTTCCCAGAAAACCAAAGGAAGATGAGTTCATAATTGTGCGGGCGGAAATTACCCCTTATGCCCAAGCGGAGCAAGCTTTTGTCAGGTGGAAGCTGAATGGGCATGATCAAACTCTGGTCGCCGGGCGGCGGGTTACCGATTACTTGAAGAATAATGAATATGTCGAATTCGAACTGGGGAGGTTTAAAGCGCAGGACTGGATTCAATACCGGATTGAAGTGGAGTCGCAAGGGAAAAATTACGCCTCGCCGTGGCATATGCTCGTGGTGGGCAAGACCTTCACCTTAGGGGAAGTAAAGACCGTTGCCTTTCGGGAAAACGTTGCCGTGGTCGAGTTTTTGGAAGTTGGGCAAAGCCAACCGGCGCTCTATTTTTCCTTTGCCGGTGGGACCCTTAAGATCATTAATTCCTTAACACCGTTGGAATTGCCCTGTGCTGAAAAGACCTCCTGGCAAGCGCTTAATGACGACCACTATGTTTATCAAAACGACCTGACCGGTTACCGGGTGGAGATCTGTAAACAACCTTTCCGGTATCTAGTTAAAGATGCTACCGGTTCGGTAGTTTTAGAGTCTTACGGCGGAGCTTTGCCCTACTGGGAATGGGCCGATGATTTTGCCGGACAAAAAGAGTATACCTTACGTTTCAAATCTACAGCCCGGAATTACTATGGCTTTGGCGAAAGGTACGACCGGCTTAACCAGAAAGGGACCGTTCGCAAAACATGCGTTTATAACCCCTATCTGAACCAAACGGAAGAGACCTATATCCCGGTCCCCTTTTTCCTCACGGAAAAGGGTTATGGCCTGTTTCTAAATACAGCCCAGTATACAAGCTTTGATCTCGGCGGTCAACTCGATGATTTGCTGGAAATTCAAGGGAAGACCAATAGGAAGCAGGATTATCTGGAGATCAATTTATTTTTTGGCGAGCCGAAGCAGATCTTGAAAGAGTTTCTAGAGATCACGGGCACGCCGGCTCTTCCGCCCAAATGGTCTTTCGGGCCGTGGCTCTCCAGTAACAGCTGGAATACTCAGCGGGAAGTGATCGAACAAGTAGAGAAATTGAAAGCACTGGCGATCCCGGCCACCGTTTTAGTGGTCGAGGCCTGGAGTGACGAAGCCACCTTCTATCTTATTAATGACGCCCAGTATGATTTGAAACCGGGTGTCGAGGCCTTCTCCTATGCGGAGTTACGCTTTAGTCCGGACAGTAAATGGCCGGATTTTAAAGGGATGATTGATTATATTCATGCCAATAATTTAAAATTTATCCTCTGGCAGATTCCCGTCTTGAAATACATGGGAAATGAAGAAAATGCCCAGCATGAACGGGACATCGAATATGCCATTAGCCAAGGGTATTGTGTGAAGAATAAGGACGGAACCCCCTACCGGATTACGGATGGATGGTTTGGCCAAAGTTTACTGCTGGATTTCACTAATCCGGAGGCACGGGCGTGGTGGTTTAACAAGCGAAAGTATCTACTTGAAGATTTAAAGGTTGATGGATTTAAGACGGACGGCGGGGAGTTTATCTTTGACGATCAACTCCAGTTTTCCGACGGCTCGGCCGGAGATGAGATGCGTAACTTATATCCGGTGAAATATATCGAGGCCTATCACGAGTTCGCCGGGAAAGACCGGATTACTTTTAGCCGGGCCGGGTTTACGGGAGGGCAGAAATATCCCCTTTATTGGGGAGGAGACCAGACCTCTTCCTTCCGGACTTTAAAAAGCCTGCTCATTGCGGGATTATCCCTGAATATCTCCGGCAACCCCTTCTGGGGTTGGGATCTGGCCGGTTTCTCCGGGGATATTCCCACCCCCGAACTTTATATTCGCTCGGTGGAAATGGCGACCTTCTGTCCAGTGATGCAGTTTCATTCGGAAAGCAGGGGTGCGGAAAATTGGGACCGTAGTCCGTGGAATATGCAGGCGCGGACCGGAGACGAACGGATTATCGATCTTTTCCGGTTTTACGCCAATCTCCGGATGAACCTCCTTCCTTATATCTATAATGAGGCCATTTATATCAGCGCCCACGGGGAACCGCTGATGCGTCCGTTGGTCTACGATTATCCCGACGATCCGCGGGTGTATAACATTGAAGATCAGTATCTTTTTGGCCGCAATCTGCTGATCGCCCCGGTGGTCGTGGAAGGGGCCAGGCAACGGAAGATTTATCTACCACGGGGAAAGTGGACCGACTTCTGGACGGGGACGGTTTATCCGGGAGAAAGCTATATTAATTACCGGTGCGACCTCGGGAAAATTCCCGTTTTGCTCAAAGATCAGTCGGTGCTTCCCCTCAATCTCGGCGCCGATTTTCAACTGGGCGGCCCTATTGGTAACCGGGTTGATCGCTACGAAAATCTCTGTTTTTTGTTAACCGGAGAGAAGACCGAACGGTACCGGTTCGCCGATGATTTGGAAAATGAAATATTTATTGCCGCTGAAGGGGGAACCGTTGAGCTAAAAGCTTCCGGTAATCTAACTTGCGTATACCTCCTTGCCAGGCAACAACTGGCTGCGCCGGCGGACCTCATCGGGAAACTTCCGGGGAGAGATGATCTTCTCCTCTATAAATGGAAGCTGTAGATCATCTTTAAGCCGGCACTGGATTGAAAGTTATGGCGATTTGGAGCAGCCCCGGTCCAACATGGGATTGGGGCTGCTTAAAATTATCCGGTAAAAAAGTATTTATCTACGCCACCTACCGCTAGCTTGTGCCAAGTGATGAAAAGGCAAAGCCGGATTGAGTCGACAGGCAGTGAAGGCATTTTCTCAGTACTATCTATTGATTAAGGGGGATTATTATGGAGGACATAAAGGGAAAAGAGAAGTTACTCCGGCGTTTGGAGGAAATTAGTCAAGCCGCCCAAAAAACAGGTAAAGTCAGAGCGCTTCTTGGCTTTGGTTCGGTTGCCCAAGTCGAGCGGATGGATGCCTACTCGGACTTGGATTTTTTAGTAATTGCGAAAAAGGGGTATAAGTGGGAGCTAATTGAGGATCTTGGGTGGATGACTTCGATTGCGCCGGTGGGTTATTTTTATTTATTCACATCCGACGGTTACCGGTTATTTTTTAAGGATGGGATCTTTTGTGATTTTGGGATCGTGGAGGAAGAGGAAGCCAAAACAATCCCCCATGGTGAGGGTCGTGTAATCTGGTGTGAAGATGATTTTGACCAATGGATATGCCGTTCTACCGCTCAAGGTAACGGTGGAGAAATTGACCTGGAGCGGGCAGTAGGGGAAACGCTCACCAATCTTTATATAGGACTTTGCCGCTTTGCCCGGGGCGAAAAACTGGCGGCGGCTAGATGTATCCAGAATTTGGCCCTTGATCATTTGCTGGCTTGTTCCCATTTGATCAACAAAGAAACTGTTTATTACAAGGATCCTTTTCAAAATGAGCGGCGTTATGAAAAGCGTTTCCCCAGCCTGGCCCGATCCTTGCCAAAGATGATCCAAGGGTATGAAAAATCCCCCGAATCCGCGCTGGCAATTTTAGAGTTTATGGAATCGACTTTTGAGATTAACCCTTACATGAAGGAGTTAATTAAAAATTTGGCCAATGACTTAATCCACAAGCGATCGGGTTCAATTGTCAATCACCCGTTTATGGCATGAACAATCAGGCGATAACCGTCAATCCAATTCAACGACCAAGCCCACCCCCGCTTCTTTACTGGGCGTGGCGTTCCATAAGGCAAGTTTGCAATGGAGATCCGTATCATGGCAGATATAGAAGTTCTTAATTTTTTGCTTTTTTATATATTCACAGGTCTGATCGACCTGGGACTGGGATACTTCATTGATGCGCAGGTGAGAACCGCCAAGATAGGTATGGATTCTTTTCGCGCCGGTAAGTAATTTGGCATTCTCCATAATGTTGCAGATGCCATAATGGGCACATCCGGCAATGATGCTCACTTCTTCGCCGTTTTTATGCCGGTAGGCGAATTGCGTATCCTCATCCACATAGTCATCCACATATTTCCCGTTGCGCAATATTTTTGGGGCTTGGGGGACCTGGCGTTCAAAGTTGTTGAGGGGTTTAATGATCCCCATATAACAGAGGTTGGGGGTCAGCCATAAAGGGTCGGGAGAAAATTTAACCTTAAAGTGTTCTTCCATAATCTCCCGGCTGACATCTAAGCCGGAAGGACCGTTTTTTGTAAAATTATATCTCTTCAAAAAGATATCCTCATGGGTCAGCAGCATGATTGGCTTTCTGGCCATGGCCTTTTCTTTGTAATACTTGATCAGATATTTGAGGCCGCCGAAATGGTCTTTATGGCCATGGGAGAGCACAATGTAGTCGGCTAACCGGAGATCGATGCCCAAAGCTTCCGCATTACGGATGAACTTATCAGAAAAACCGAAATCATATAGGATCTTGATATCCTCGTCTTCAATCCAAGCGGAAAAACCATGTTCGGCATTTAAATAAGTGCAATATAGGCTATTGTTTTCCAATAAGATTGTAACTTTCAAGATTCCTCTCTCCCTTTTTTATATTGGATTATATTAGGGGTAAAAAACGGGTAACTCGATGTTCGCTCCAATTTGAACCTAACTGTTGTTGTTCACGGGCTTGCCTTAATAATCCTGGCGTGTTTTGCTTGTTTTGTGTGGTTTGCATGTTTTGGTTCAAGCCGGTGTGAACAGACAAATATAGCACCGCCGGGACCGGTCGCTTGCCTGCTTTGCTCTTCATATTCAGGGCAGATGACGACCGGCCCGGCTTTTTTTATTACCTTTGTGAAAGGATGGAACCGGTATCGGCCCCTTGGTTGCTGGTGTGTGCGGTTAAAAGAAAACCAATTATTTACTGAGCCGCCGATATCTTGCTCTATATTTAAGCCTACAAGATGCCGGACTCTTTGAAAAGAGTAAACCCTTGCGTCATTCCAACGCAAAAACTTAATGCCAATAACAATTACCAACAGTAATTTTCGCGATGGGGGACGAAAGGAACTGAACTTTTCAGTTAACTAAGCCTCTGTTATAATAAGCGTAAATCCCGGGATTAAAAATAAGTTACAGAATGGTATAGACCAGGTGAAATCTTCCGGTTTCGGATCTATCCCTTCGAACTAAGCGGTGTCTGGTTGAGGATGGAACACTCTTACTTCAAAGGAGAATCCAACCATGTTTATTAATAATCGGCAGATGAAAATCTTGGCCAGGTTAAGTGAAGAACGCCAATCCGTTCAGCTTCAACAGTTGGCGGTCGAGTTGGGGGTAAGTATCAGGACGATCCAGAATGACTTAAACCGGATCGACTATTATCTCCGCCTTCATCAACTGGCGCCGCTTAAACGTAATCCCCGTGGCTATGTCGGGCTTGAGGATGTTGATGGGGAAACAAAGGCCTTTTTAGAATCCCTGTATGAGCTTGAGGCGAAAGATCTGGTTCTAACCCCGGAGGAGCGGATTCAGGTTATTTATCTCCTGCTTTTCCAGAAAGGTAGCTATCAACGGATCACGACCCTGGCTGAACGGCTGGGCGTTAGTAAAGGAACATTATTGAACGATCTGAACCAGTTGCGTCAACAGCTTCAAGCTTGGCCCGTAAAGATCGCTTCGGCCCGGGATGGCGTGAAATTAACCGGTGATGAGTATGCCCTTCGGGAATATGCCCTTAACCGGTATATGGAAGAGGCTGATGAATCCAGTATTTATCATGTTTCTGATTATTACCGCGCCAGTATTTGGGTTAGTTACCGTCTCTCTGAAGTCCGCAGTTTTGAGGAGACGCAAGTCATCTATGAGCTGATGCGCCAGACGGAGAAGAACTTGGGACGAAAATTCACGGCCAATTCCTTTTTAGCGACGATAACCTGGCTTGAATTGGCGATTGAACGGATCAGGCATGACAATATCCTCGGAATTGAACGGGAGAAACTGGAAGGAATCTTCGAATCAGTGGAGTTCAAGGCTGCCTGTAAATTGCTCTGGGGCCTCTCCGCAACCTTGAGGATGAGGTTTCCCATGGAAGAAATTGGTCATTTTGCGGTTCGCCTGATGGCCTGTAACGATGCCAGTAGGAATTACCCGGTTTATGTGGAGAATTTTGCCGAATTGCAAGTAGAAATCTGTAAATTAATCCATCAAATCGGGTGCGACCTGCAGACTGATTTTTCGGAAATTTCATCCCTCTACAATGACTTGGTCTATTTGATTCGTCCCCTTGTTTACCGCGTGAAAAATGGGATCAAGATTAAGAATTCTCTACTTCCCCAGATCCGTAGTCACTATCCATTGCTCTTCAATGCTGTGCGGAGGAATATCAAAGGGATCGAAAACCTGATTGGGGCTCCCTTGTCCGAGGATGAAGTGGGTTATATTACGATTCATTTTGCCTCCATTATCGAGCCCCGGCGGCAGGTTCAGAGCAAAAGGCCGAATGTGCTTCTGGTTTGTGATTCGGGGATTGGAACCAGCAATTTACTGAAGGCGCGGATTACCTCCATGTATGAGGTAAATGTGGTCGATATTGTCACTTATGATCAGTTGGAGAAGGCCCTTGCCGATCACGCGGTGGATTACATTCTCTCCACCGCGCAGATCAGTCACGACCGGGTTCCTGTCCTTAAAGTCAGCCCTTTAATTAGTGAGCAGGATAAGGCATTACTGAACCTTCATTTCCAGCCTAAATATCCCCGGCAGTTGGATATCGGCCAGTTAATGGGTATTTTAGAGCGTAATTGTGTGATTCGGGACAAAGCCCGGCTGATTAAAGAATTAAGTGAAGTTTATCCCCTGTTTGCTGAAGAAAAATACCAAAAGGAAGATGTGAAAATGCTCAAAGATGTGATCGACCGAAAAATGATTGAACTGGATTTTCTTGCACATGACTGGGAAGAAGCAGTGCGGCGGGCCGGATTGTTGTTGAAGCAAGGAGATTGCGTGGAAGACCAATATATTGAAAGCATGGTCCGGGTGGTAAAGTCCATGGGCGCCTATATTGTAATTGGGAAAGGAATTGCCTTGCCCCATTCCCGGAGTACGGAAGGGGCGAAGAAGATCGGCATTAGTTTTTTGAGGTTAGCCCAACCGGTCTGCTTTGGCCATCCGGAGAATGATCCGGTCGACCTGTTGTTTGGCCTTTCCTCGGTGGACAATAAATCGCACATGCATGCCTTGCGGGATCTGACTAAAGTCCTTTCGGATGAGGATAAGGTGAAAAAGTTACGGGAGATGGGTTCCAGTGAAGAAGTGCTCGACTTCTTAGCGAGGGAGGGGGATGGGAAATGAGCGACCTGACACTGGAGTTAATTAAAACCGCGCAAAAGTTGAAGGATAGGGGTTTGGTTTCGGAAGGGGTTAATAAAGGAAGCATCTCTTTACGCCTGGCTGAGGATAGGTTTTTGATTAGCCCCAGTAAGTTGGATTATGCCGAATTGACCCCAGAGAACGTAAACATCATGAAGCTGGATGGTAGTTTTGTGGTCCAACCGTCGCCGGTTTCCCGGGATAGCTACTTTCATTTGGCGATCTATCAAAACTACCCCCATGTCCAAGCCATCATCCATACCCACTCCAAGTATGCCACGGCCCTCTGTCTGGCCAACCGGCCATTACCTTTTATTACGATGGGGATGAAGTTTCATTGTGGTGGCGCCTTGGAGATTGCGCCTTATGCCCCGCCCAACAGCGAAGAGTGTACCCGTTTGATCTTGGCCCATCTGAAGGATAAAAAAGCGGTTTTATTACAAAACCATGGTTTGGTATGTGTCGGTGAAAGTATGACCGCTTGTTACGAGACCGCTGAATTTATCGAGTCGCTAAGCGAAAGTTATCTGCACGCCTTGTTATTAGGCGAAGTCAAAGAGATTGATGGGGGAAGGGGGGGATATTGATGAAGTATAAAATTGGCGTTTGTTGTACATTCGGGGCTGGCAGCAGCATGATGCTGAAGATGAATCTTAGCAACGTCTTCACAAAGATGGGCCTGGAGGCCGATATTGAAGTTTATGACATCTCGGGCGTGTCGGGAGTGGAACTGGATGCTATCTATACCAGCGCGGCCTTGGCTCCCCAGGTGGCCTCCTCAGTACGGCAAATCCCCGTTATACCGGTGGTAAATTACTTCAACCTGGAAGAATTGGAGCAGTTAACGAAGGAATATTTACTGAAAGAAGGCGGGGAATAAAGCGGACCCGTTCAACCCCGGCCGGCTAATAGCGGGTAAAACCATTATTCAAACGGGTGACGAGTGACGAATATCCAGCGACGAGAGGTATTCTCTTTGTAGATCCGATAAAGAAAGGAGATTAAGGCAATGGTAAAGACAATCTTGGACTTCTTTATTACTCAGATCTTTCAGACTCCCGCCTATTTTATGGGACTCGTTGTTCTGCTTGGTTGCCTATTCTTAAGGAAGGATGCCAAGTCCACTTTAATTTCGGTAATCAAGGCCGTCGTTGGTATGATGATCTTAAGTATTGGCGCCGGTCAATTAAAAACCGCTTCGCAAAATGTGATCGAAATCTTTACGATGCGCTTGGGCCTGACCGGGGTAAGCACTGATATGTGGACCGCCGTCTATGCTTATATCGAAGAACTTAACGTAATCAATATGGGCAATGTGGCCATGGTAATGATTACCGCTTGGGTGGTCAATTTGTTCTTGGCCAAATTTACTCCAATCAAAACCATTTTTCTCACCGGACATGTGGCTTACTGCGATTCAGCGTTTATCACCTTTTTCTTATATAAAGTATGCGGATTAACCGGGACCTCCCTTTTCATTGGCTCGGTTTTGACCTGCGCAGTTTACTGGTGGCTATTCCCGGCGATCCTGCGCCGCTTTTTAACTCCCATGCTGGGTGAAACCCCGCTTACCCTCGGACATAATCTATGTATTTCCGGTTTGCTCACGACCCAACTGGCCCGCCTCTTCGGAAAGAAAGAAGAGAGTGCCGAAAACCTGAAACTCTCGGGTTGGCTTTCGATCTTCAAGGATTCAGTGGTGGCCTACAGTATTATCATGAGTGTCATTTATATCACCATTATCCTGATCGCCGGTCCCGAGATTGTAGCCAAAAAGGCCGGCAGCACCAATTATATAATCTACGGGTTAAACCAGGGTTTGACGATGGCGGTCGGGGTCTATGTCCTGCTTTCCGGGGTGCGGATGTTCCTCAATGAATTAATCCCGGCCTTCAAAGGATTTTCGGATCGGTTGGTAACGGGCGCCATTGCGGCGGTGGATAGTCCGGTCTTTTGGTCTTATGCGCCGAACGCTGCCTTACTTGGTTTCTTATGCACGGTGCTCGGCCAATTCGCCGGGGTTGGACTGCTGGCCCTCTTCGGTTCACCCGTCCTGGCGATCCCCAGTGTGATTCCTTTGTTCTTTGGCGGTTGTACCCTCGGCGTCTTTGCTAACGCCTGGGGGGGCTGGAAAGGAGTGATCGGCGCCACCTTTATCATGGGTATTGTCACCATCTGCGGTTCAGCCGGACTGGCTTACGTGGTGGGGACCAATTTCGTTCCCGGCCATTCCGACTGGAGTACGCTATGGTTGGCTGTGATGTTTATTTTCAGGTTGTTCTTCGGAGTAAGAGCTTAAGTTGAAATTATCTAGAGAACAAAGTAGAAGGATTGGTGAAAACATTGAAGACAATTAAAACGGTTAAAGGTCCAATCAGTCCGGATCAATTAGGCTTTTGCGATCTCCATGAGCATCTTTGGAAATCCGGAGGAATGGAAGTCTTTAAGGATGCGGATTTTGGCATTGAGAATATCGAAAAATCCCGCGCCGAACTGGAGCGTTACCGGCAAGCCGGGGGCAGGGGTATCGTGGATATGCAACCAATCGGTGTGGGGCGGGGCATCAATCAATTAAAAGAGATTGCCGACGGGGTTGATGTCCATTTAATCGCCGTTACCGGGTTCCACCGGGAAGCAATGTACGACAAGGCCCATTTTGTCTATAAATACAGTTTGGATCAGATTGTGGAGCTTGTCGTGGCCGAGGTGGAAAAAGGAATCGAAGTGAATGATTATTGTGGTCCCTTTGTTGAACATTCCGGGATCTTACCCGGAGTGGTAAAGGCCGGCACCGGCTATTATAAAATTAGCCCGCTCGAAGAGAAGCTGCTGAAGGTGGCAGGGAAGGTCAGCGCAAAGACCGGGATCCCGGTCATGACCCATACCCAAATCGGAACCATGGGCTTGGAGCAAGTGGAGATCTTAAAAGCCCAGGGTGTGCCGGCGGAGAAGATTTGCATCGGCCATTTGGACCGGAACGCGGATCTCACTTACCACCGGATGGTGTTGAGGGAAGGAGTTTATGTCCAATATGACTGTGTTGCGCGGGTTAAGTATCATCCCGTAAGTGATACGATGGAACTCATACGGGAGTTGAGCAAAGAAGGTTATGCCGATCGGATCATGATTGGTGGCGACTGGGGTCGCGCCTCCTATTTAAAAAGTTATGGCGGCTCACCGGGATTGGAATTTATCCCCCGGCAATTGCCCGGCTTGATGCGGGAATATGGGATCTCCGAGGAAGTAATCCAACGCATCTTTATTGATAATCCCAAAGAATTCCTCGCTTTTTAAGAATGCGCCTTCGTTTCGTGGCAGATCTTTCTGCCACGAAACGAAGTTCAAAGCAAATGGAGAGGAAGAAAGGTTTGAAGCGGAAAATTTCCTTGCTGGCCTTTGATTTAGATGGGACCCTCCTGAACAGTTCGTTAGAGATCAGTGAATTTACTTTATCCCAGATCAGGTCAATAGTGGAAAAGAAGATCAAGGTTACCATTTGTTCCGGGCGGGTCCCCGCGCTCCAAGAGTTGTATTTGAAGCAATTAAGTCTTGACGGCCCGTATGTGGCCTGCAACGGCGCCTTGATTCCCCATCGCGGGAATGCTGATTTATTTGCGAAACCGCTGAACACAAAAGAAGTGGAAAAACTTTACCATTTTTTTAAAGCAGAAAAATTGCATGCTTGTTTCCAGACCAGGGATGAAATCTATTTTTCCGATAATAACCCCCGGCAATGGCTGGTGAAGAGGTATAATCTTTTGGCCGGAGAAAGGGGCCTTCCCCAGGCGCCGATGGAAGAATTACCGGCTTTATTTGATCATAAAGCGGTTGTTTATAAAGCCATGGTTTATGCTCCCGAAAAGGAGCAATTCGAAAAGGTCCGAAGTTTCCTGGAGCGGGAGACAGAAATCGCCTACACTTTTAGTGAGAAAGGTCTCTTTGATCTTATCTCGCCAGGGATCGACAAGGGCTTTGGGATCAAGAAAATTGCGGATTATTATGGTATCCCCTACGAGGAAGTATGCGCTTTTGGGGATCATGATAATGATATCCCTTTTTTTCAGGCAGTGGGCACTTCGGTGGCGATGGGAAATGCGGTTCCTCACCTAAAAGCCATTGCCACTTTTGTCACGGATAGTAATGATCGGGATGGGGTCGGAAAAGCAATTCAAAGGTTGGCTGTTTATTTTGGGGAATAAAAGTCAAGCGCTGGGACGAAAAGTAGCGAAGCAGGATTCAGAGAAAGAGAGGGTGGAGTATGAGATGCAAAGGGAACCCGGTATCGGAAGGGCTGGGGATTGGTGAAGTCTATTCCTATCGGACCATGGAGTTTACGGTTTCGTCAAGCCCCATCTCCCGGGAACAGGTCGGCCAGAATTTGGCGGAGTACTACAGGATAAAAGAAAAGGCCGCTGCGGAACTAAAAGCCATCATTGATCAGCTTCAACGCGAACAACCGGATAAAGCGCTGATCTTTATGGCCCACCAAGAAATATTAGATGATGAAGCCATCGATGAAAAAATTCGCCATGAAATCACGGAGAATCTCTCCAATCCTACCTGGGCAATTTATACTGTCTATGAAGAGTTCGGGCAGTTGTTAAAAAATATGAAGAAACAGGTCTTTCGGGAGAGGGCCCAGGATATCTTGGATGTGCGTAATCGTTTATTGCGGGTGGCCAACGGGATCATAGCCCCTAATCTGAACTCCCTGGATAAACCGGTGGTTATTGCCGCCCATGATTTATTGCCATCGGATACGGCAACCCTTGACCGGTCAAAAGTCGTGGCGATTATTACGGAGACCGGCGGGGAAACCTCCCATTCGGCGATTATCGCCCGGAGTTACGGTATACCGGCGCTCTTGGGGATCCCCGGGTTGATGAATAAAGTGAAGGATGGGGACCGGGTCGTTGTCGATGCCCTTGACGGGGAGTTAATTATCGATCCGACCGAAGAAGAACTGGCAGAGTATGCAGCGAAAAGAGAGCGTTATTTAAAATGGGCGACCGATACCGAAGCTTATCTGGGGAAAAAAGCCGTCACCAAAGACGGGGTAAGCCTGGAGGTTGGTCTTAATATCGGGACGGTGGAAGAAAGCCGGGTCAAGCAGGCGGCCTATGCCGATTTTATTGGCCTTTTCAGAACGGAATTTCTCTATCTGTCCTCCCCTGAGCTGCCGACCGAAGAGGAGCAATATGAAACTTACAAGCAGGTGCTGGAGACCTTTCAACGGCCGGTTGTCTTGCGGACGTTGGATATTGGCGGTGACAAGAATGTACCGTGTCTTGCTTTGCCGAAAGAAGATAACCCCTTTTTAGGGGTGCGCGGCCTCCGGCTCTGTTTTGACCGGCCGGAGATCTTTCAAACCCAATTAAGGGCCGCTTTGCGCGCTTCGGCCCATGGGGACCTTTCGCTAATGTTGCCGATGGTAACCAATCTGGACGATATTTATCAGGCCAAGGAACTGATTAATACTGTCAGGCAAGAGATGGAAGAAGCGGGTATCCCGATGGCGCCAAAGATCAAAGTGGGCATTATGGTGGAAGTGCCATCGGTGGCGCTCATCGCCGATCTGGTGGCCAAAGAGGTGGATTTTGTCAGTATCGGAACCAATGACTTGTGTCAGTACACCTTGGCCGTTGACCGGCAGAACCAAAGGATGGCCGATTATTACCAAAGTTATCACCCGGCCTTATTTAGATTGATCGGTTATGCGACAAAACACTTTTTGGCGGCCGGCAAGCCGGTCAGTGTCTGTGGGGAACTGGGGGGGGATCCCCTGGCGGTACCGGTCCTGATTGGTTTGGGCGTGCGGCGGTTTAGTATGAATCCTTCTTCCATCGCCAAAGTGAAAAGGGTGATTACCCACCTGACCATTGATCATGCCCAAGAACTGGCGGATCAAGTCCAAACCTTAGCCACGGCCGGTCAGGTTAAACGGTTTCTCGAAAGGGAGCTGAAAGATTATATCTGTTAAGGAGGGGCCTCAATGTATGCGGATCAAGTGGTGGTGATTAACAAGACCGGATTGCATGCGCGACCGGCTTATGAATTTGTCAATATGGCAAAGAGGTTTGAAAGTAATATAATGATGCGCCGACTTGACGGTAGTGATACGGAAGCGATTAATGCCAAATCCATCGTTTTTGTCCTGTCCCTGGGGATCTGTGAGGGAGACAAGATTGAAATTGTTGCCGATGGGGATGATGAAAAAGAAGCAGTGGAAGCCCTGGTTAAGCTGGTGGCCAGCGGCTTTGGGGAAGCGGAATAATCTGATCAGGCACTAGCTCCCAATCTCCTCATTTCTTTTTTAAGAAGCACGAGGGTGATGAGGATGGCGAAAAGGTCGGCCAAAGGGAAGGCGAGCCAGATTCCGGTCAACCCGAAAATAGGCGGTAAAATTAGGACAAAAGGAATAAAGAGGAGAATTTCCCGGGATAGGGTGAGCAGCAGGGAGGGGAAGGCCTTGCCAATGGCTTGGAAAAGGGCCGCGCCGACGATTTGGATCCCGACCAGGGGTACCATGGCGATGACAAAACGTAAGGCGTAGGCCCCTTTTTCAATCAACTCCGGTTCTTCGCCGAACAAACCAATGACGAAGGCGGGGAAGGCTTGTCCCAAGAGACTGGTCACGGTGGCATAGATGGTGGCACTGAGGATGGAGATGCGCACGGCTTTCCTCACCCGGTTGAGCTTTACCGCGCCGAAGTTATACCCGACAATAGGCTGCATCCCCTGGACGATGCCGAAGAGGGGCATGAATAAAAACCTCGTGATCCGCTGGAGGATTCCGTAGACGGAGATCGCCAGGCTGCCTCCATAGACCACCAATAAATGATTGACGATGGCCACGATCAAACTGCCGGCGGCGTTCCGGGTAAAGGAAGCAAAACCAACGGCCAGGATCTCCCCGCAAATCTCCTTTGTGGGCTTGAAATGAGCAAGCCGGACTTGGAGCGCGCTATGCCCCCTGGTGAAATAGGCGATCACGAAGATGAACGACAGGAGTTGGGAAAGGATGGTGGCGAGGGCTGCTCCGTAAACGCCCATGTCCAACGGAAAGATGAAGAGGTAGTCCAGGAAAATATTGGCAATAGCCCCGATTAACATGGACACCATGGCGACCTTGGCTTTTCCTTCCGCCCGGATCAGGTTATTACTGGCCACCACAAATGGAAAGTAGATGGTGCCGATGAAAATAGTGCGCAAATAAACTTTGGCGTAGGGAAGGATTTCCGCGGTGGCGCCAAAAAGACGGAGCAGAGGATCGATGAAGAGCGAGCCAAAGACGGAGATCGCCAGCCCCAGCAGGCCCGCGAGGAGAAAACTGTTACCGGTCGCTTGGGCCACCCGTTCCTGGTTTTTCGCGCCTAAACTCCGGGAGATGACTGAGGCCCCACCCACGCCGATCATAAGGGCGGCGGCCATAATCAACATCTGCACCGGAAAGGCAATGGTCAAACCAGCAATGGCTAAATAGCCGACGCCCCGGCCGACAAAAATAGTATCGACCAAGTTGTACAGGGCATTTACCAGCATGCTGATGGTGGCGGGGAGGGACAGTTTTAACAATAAACGGCTGATCTTTTCTTCTTCTAACAGGTGGTTTCCAGGCAAAAAACAACTTCCTTTCCGAGTACCTATTTTTTCTTTTTTGCAAAGATGATGTCTTCTCCTCCAGTGGTATCAAAGGGCACGGGGCGGTCACGCCGTCAGGGACGTTTAGATGACAAAACCGCCGTTGACCCCAATGACTTGCCCGGTAATGAAATCCGCCGCGTCGGAAGCGAGGAAAAGGGCGCAAGCGGCCACTTCCTCGGCGGTACCGAACCGCTCTAAGGGCGTCTGTTCCTTTAAGGCGGTTTTTTCTTTGGCGGTAAAGGAGGCCATCATATCGGTCTCGATAATCCCCGGCGCGATACAATTGACTTGAATATTGGAGGGCCCCACCTCTTTGGCCAGGGCTTTGGTGAGACCGATGACCCCGGCTTTGGCCGCCGAGTAATGCACTTCACAGGAGGCGCCCACTTGACCCCAGATGGAAGCGATGTTGATGATCTTCCCCTGGTGGCGGGGGAGCATCGTCCGGAGGACACTTTGGGTACAATGAAAAACACCGGTGAGATTAGTGTCGATCATTTCCTGCCACTCGTCGGCGGAAAGATCCACAAACAAACGGGTTTGGGCAATCCCGGCGTTGTTAATTAAAAGATCAATCGCGCCAAATTCCTGCAGGCAATAGGCGACCATCCGGTCAATCTGCGGGCGGGAACGGACATCGGCCTGAAAAAGGGCGACCTGATAACCTTTAGCCTGTAAGGAATGGTGTAGCTCTTTGGCGGCCTCGACTGAACGGTAGTAATTAATCAGTACTTGGTAACCGTGGGCGGCAAATAATTCGGCGCACGCCCGTCCGATCCCGCGGGCGGCGCCGGTGATGATCACGGTTTTCGCCATGGTAACACGCTTCTTTCCCGGGTAATTCCAAGGACCAAGGACAGTGTTAAAAATTATACTTTGGCCAGGGAAAACCCTGCCGGGGAGAGAAAAGATCTTTATATTTCTTAATAATATTATTTGCCCATTATCGATGGGGGCTAATCTTGAGGGGGCAAGAAGGAGGAAGAGGAGATGGAACCCTTTGATCTTATGGTGATTGGTGGGGGACCGGCCGGTTTATCGGCGGCGGTGACCGGGCGCCGCCGGAATAAACGGGTGTTGTTGGTGGGGAAAGAAGCCGTCAGCAATAAATTGCGCCAAGCCCACCAGGTCGATAACTATCTGGGCTTACCGGGGATCAGTGGGGCGGACCTGGCGGCCAAATACCGGAATCATGCGGTGGCCGAGGGGGTCCAACTGGAGGAGGATGAGATCCAAAACCTCTGGCTGGAGGAAGGCCTTTTCCAGGTGATGGGGAAGACCCGGTTATATACGGCAAAAACGGTGGTGATCGCTACGGGCGCGCCGCAGAAGGTTTCCCTTCCCGGGGAGGAAGCCTTGGTTGGCAAGGGGGTTAGTTACTGCGCCACCTGTGACGGGATGTTTTTCCGGGGGAAAAAGGTCTTTGTCCTCTCCGAGTTGGTCGAGGGGGAGAAGGAAGCCAATTTCCTGGCCGATCTCTGCGCCGAAGTGTTCTACCTCCCCCGCTATCCGGGAGAATACAAGGGTTTGGATCCCCGGATTAAGCTGGTTTCCGGACGGGTCCTCCGTTTGCTGGGCGAGGAACAACTGACGGGGGTGGAAACTACCGCTGGCCGGTACGAGGTGGAAGGGTTCTTTATTGAACGGGCTAGTCTTCCATTGGACCGTTTGCTGCCGGAATTGGAACTGGAAAACGGCTTCATCCGGGTCGACCGGCAACAGCGGACCAATCTTCCCGGAGTCTTTGCGGCCGGGGATTGTACCGGAAAACCCTGGCAGATTGCGAAAGCCGTAGGCGAAGGCCTGGTGGCGGCTTTAAGCGCCGTTGATTTTTTAGCAACTTAGATGTAGGTTTTGGTTACTATCCATCCCCTTGTTACCGTATCTTACCGGTTGTGATGTTTAGTTAGGGCTGTTATCATCTATGATGCAACGATTATGGTCAAGAGGGGGATGGGAATGCAACCAGAGCTTACGGTGGCCGCCGGGCCTCCCGATCGGAGCGGGCTTTTACCGGACCCCGCTTGGCTGGAAGACCGGGTCTTTTATCAGATCTTCCCGGACCGCTTTTATAACGGGGATCCGGCCAATGATCCGGCTCCGATCACCCCTTGGGGCGGGCAGCCGGAGTTGTTCAATTTTTTCGGCGGCGATTTGGCCGGGATTGAGCAGAAGATCCCGTATCTGAACGATTTAGGGATCAATGCTTTATATCTCAATCCCATTTTTGATGCGCCGTCCAATCATAAATATGATACCAGGGATTACCTAAGGATTGCTCCGGAATTCGGTGATCTCCGCACTTATTTACGACTGGTGAAGGCCTTGCGCCGTTCCGGGATCCGGTTAATTTTGGACGGAGTCTTTAACCATACCGGTGACCAGTTCTGGGCCTTTCGCGATCTGGTGCGGAGAGGGAGCGCCTCTCCGTACCAAAAATGGTACCATTGCCAATTGCCGATCATCCAGTCGCCTCAGCCTAACTATGAGTGCTGGTGGGGGATTGGGACCTTGCCGAAATTGAATTATAACACCCCCGAAGTGGTCAGTTATATTCTCCGGGTGGTGACCTTTTGGACGCTCACCGGGATTGATGGTTGGCGTCTGGATGTGCCTAATGAGGTCCGGGCCGATTTTTGGCCGGTCTTCCGGCGTCTGGTGAAGACCTTAAATCCGGAGGCCTATATTGTCGGCGAGATCTGGGAGGATGCCTCTGCTTGGCTACAGGGGGATAAGTTTGATGCGGTAATGAACTATCCCTTGCGGGAGCTAATTATCTCTTTTTTTGCCCGGCAGGAGATGGAGGCGGCTGTTTTCGACCGTGAGCTGGCCAATTTACGGGCGCGTTATTCCGGGACTGTTACCCGGAGCATGTTCAACCTGCTCAGTAGCCATGACACCCCCCGTTTCCTCACGGTTTGCCGGGGAGACTGCCGGCGGATGCTTCAGGCATTGTTATTTTTATTTACCTATCCGGGGGTTCCGGTCCTCTACTATGGCGATGAGATTGGGATGGTCGGGGAGAAGGATCCGGATTGCCGCCGGACGATGATCTGGGATGAAACCCGCTGGCACCAGGAGATTTACCAGGCGACGAAAGCGTTGATCCGGCTCCGGAAGACCAGAATGGCCTTGCGGCGGGGCGAATTTAAAACCGCCTGCACCGCCGGGTACGGGGTCTATGGATACTGGCGGCACTACGGCCGGGACCGGCTGCTGATCCTTTTTAACAGTACGGAGAGAATGGCCGAAGTGGCCATTCCCCTGCCTCCTGAAGCCAGGGGAGACTGGCGGCCAATCTATCCGGTGGCCGGGGAAGGGATCAGTTTTCATGACCAGTTCCGCTTGGCCTTACCCCCGGGGACCGGGATGATCTGGGAACAGGCCGGTCAGGGAGAGGCCGGGAGCAAAGGTTAGTAAAAAAAAAAGGGCTTTTCACCATAAAGCACACGCAAAACCAAAGCCCTACGGGGCTTTTTTAATTGGTTGATCGGAATCTCCGCTTCGCGAAGATCTTTGCGAAAAATTCAGATCCTCGTTCATGCCGGCTACCACCAAGACAACGCGGGGTTGAAAATTCAAAGGGGTGAGTTGAGAAGAAGGAGAAAATAGTTGTTGGGAGCAGGAAAACGAGGTGACGCGCGAAAAGTAGTCTTAAGTTTGATTGCTCAGTTTATGATTGAAAGGATGAAACCGGAAAGATGGGGAGCGAGCGGATCGATCTGCTGCTGGTGGCGAAGGGACTGGCGGAAAGCCGGAGTAAGGCGCAGGCGCTGATTATGGCGGGGCAGGTTTCGGTGGATGGAAAAGTTGTAGATAAGCCGGGGACACGGGTGGCGACCACGGCTACCCTGACGGTAGCGGCCGGTTTACCCTACGTGAGCCGGGGAGGTTTAAAGCTCCGGCGGGCATTGGATGTATTCCCGGTGACGGTGGCCGGGAGGATCTGTCTGGACGCGGGGGCGTCCACCGGAGGCTTTACTGATTGCCTGTTACAAGCAGGAGCTAAACTGGTTATCGCCGTAGATGTGGGTTATGGGCAACTGGCCTGGAAGCTCCGGCAAGATCCCCGGGTGGTGGTCATGGAAAAGACCAACGTCCGGTATTTAACCCTTGAACAACTGCCGGCACAGCCCAGTCTCCTCACGGCTGATTTGTCCTTTATCTCCATCGGTAAAGTCCTACCGGTCTTCACGGGGCTTCTTCCGGCGGACGGGGAGTTGATCGCCTTGGTCAAACCCCAATTTGAAGCCGGCCGTAGTCTAGTGGGGAGAAAAGGGGTTGTCCGCTCTCCTTCCGTGCACCGGGAAGTCCTGGAGAACGTGATCGCCATGGGGCGGGAGGCCGGCTTATCCTGTGCCGGTTTGACCTACTCGCCGGTTTTGGGTCCGGAAGGAAATATCGAGTTCCTCATTTACTGGCGAAAGGGAGCGTCCGATCTGGTCAGCCCCGACCCGGAAGCGGTGGCCGCCGCGGCCTGGGAAAACTTGAAGGGAAAATAAAAAGCCTCTACCACCGGTAGAGGCAATTTACATAAGGAGGAAAAAGGAGGGGTGATCACATCTAAGATATCATTATTATTATACCGGATGATGATTAACAACAGGTTACCAACGGCTGAACGATTAGGAACAAGTAATATTTATAAGTCCTTCCGGTAGATCCGGTAAATTTTATAAAGGTCACCGCCGGCGCGGATGGCGTCGTTCACCATCTTGGTGTTAAATTCGTGGATGGTTGAGCCTTCTCCGTACTTATACCCTTTGCGCAGAGCGCTTTGGAACATATGGAGATACATGGCGGCCGAAACGCCTTTTTTGTGGTAGGCGGGATCAACCATCAGAATGAGACTGCGTCCGCCGTTAATCTTCTTTTTGTACCATAAAAACTTAATGAAGCCGATGGGGAAGAGCCGTCCGTTCAATTTTTTAAAGACCTGGTTATAGTCGGGAAGGGCAATGGCCAGGCCGACAATCTCTCCTTGCGCGTCTTCGGCGACCACCAGTAAATCCTTGTCGGCGACGGGAAGTAATTTGTTTACTTCGTCCTGGATCTCGGGCAAGCTGGGGGGGACCATATCCGGCCAGTCTTCCGGCCAGGAGCGGACCAAGAGCTTTTGGATGCCGACCAATTCCTGATCCAGTTTTTTCAGGTTAAGGTTACGGGTGGTAAATTGATAACGCTTTTTCAGAAGGTCAACCGATTCTTCAAACCGTTTGGTGACCGGTTTTGACAGGTCGTAATAGAAAGCGTAACGGTCGAAGAATTTAGTAAAGCCGTACCGATCGAAAAAGTCCACATAGTATGGGGGGTTGTAGGAATTCAATAAGACCGGTTCCGAATCAAAGCCTTTAATTAAAAGTCCCCGGTAGTCGTCGCCGTTGGAGGGAGACTGGGGGCCGGTGACAGTGGTAATCCCCCGTTCTTTCAGCCACGCCAGGGCGGTATCAAACAATTCCTTGGCGACATTGTAATCGTTCACCGATTCAAAGAGGGTGATATAACCTTCTTTTTTATTTTTTTCCCGGTTTAATTTTTCATCGATCCCGGTGCCAATCCGGCCGACGGGTTGACCATTCAGCCAGGCGATGAAGTATTGGTAAGGGCCCAGCTTCATAAGGGGATTCTTTTTCGGGATGACCGTATCCCACATCTCTGATTTAAGGGGCGGCACCCAATGGGGATCGTTTTTGTAAAGAAGCCAAGGAAGGTTGATAAACACCCGCCAATCCCGCTTCGTTTCCACTGGGGTAACGATAGGTTGGGCGGCGGTGGCGGGGCTCTTTCTAAGATTTAAAATACCCATCTGGAAAACCTCCTTTGGAAGATTAAAATTTATTTCGCGAAGGATCGTTAAAAACCTGCAAATGTGGAACGTTAAAATTGAATTTAAAACCAAAATGTAACAGAGAAAAAGTTGATTTTGCCCTTGCTTTTTAGTATGATCAAGGGCAAATGGGGGAATTTGGTCTTTTTTGTCCCGATTACCAAATGACCCAGATGAAAAAGAGGCATCTTACTTTCAACCGGTTTTTACCGGTTTCTTCCTTGTCTGATCGAGTAGTTGCCCACCGGCTTCCGCCCGTATCTTCGGTGTGACGAAAGCAAAGCCGGGTGAGCGACCAACCCCAGCGGTTTTGAATTGGTTGTCCATATCAGCTTCGGCCAGAATACACCAGTGATAAAGTCGGGTGACCAATGAGAGCCAATTTCTAAAGCAGTGAAGGAGGACATCGCAGTGAATAAGATCGCGGTCGGGGTGGAGCTTCTCTTTACCGGAATGGTAATTGTCTTTTTGATTTTACTCTTTTTAATGGGCGTGATGAAGGCCATTTCCAGGTTGGTCGGGGAGCGGCCGGCGGTGGAGGGTGGTCGTCCCATGGCGCAGCCACTAACCACTGAATTACCCCCGGAGGAACTGGCCGCCGTGATGGCCGTTTTGGGGAAGGTTCTTCCCCCCAACCAACAGGCGGTGGTTAGGATTAGCCCCCAAACCGCCGGGGGTGGTGAGGAGGAGGCCATGGCGGTGGCGGCGATCGCCGGCGCTTTGGCCGTAATGAGACCAGGCCATTAAACCGGTTTTTACAGGCCAGTTCAAATATAATAAAACGGGGAGGATTTAAAAGATGCAGTATTTTAAAGTGACGGTTAACGGAAAGGTCTATGATGTTAGTGTGGAAGAGGTTGCGCAAGGGAATACGGGTGTCAGCGCTACGCCGTCGGCAACCCCGGCTGCGCCGACAGTCTCCGCTCCTAACCCCGCGCCGGCTTCGACAGCGGCTTTCGCTCCGGTGAATCTGGAGATTCCCGCCGGTGAGCAGGTGGTACCGGCTCCACTAGGCGGCACGATTTTACAGATTAACGTTAAACCGGGGGACAAGGTTACCAAAGGGCAGGTTTTATTGACCCTGGAAGCTTTAAAAATGGAAAATGAGATTGTCGCCCCCCAAGACGGAACGGTCGGCCAGATCTTTGTCCAGCCGAAAGCGGCGGTTAATACGGGTGATCCGTTATTGTCCCTCAGGTCATAGAGGGGGTTGGGGTCAATGCTGGAAAATTTAAAAGCGATCCTTTTGTCCAGCGGTCTGGCGGGGATGACCCTTGGGCAAGGGGTGATGATTCTTGTTTCTTTTTATTTAATGTACTTGGCCATTTACAAAAAGTATGAGCCTCTATTGTTATTACCAATCGCCTTTGGGGCTTTATTGACCAACTTGCCCTTAGCCGGATTGATGAACGGGCCGTCGCTGCTCAACGGCAAACCCGAGCCCGGAGGGTTACTTTATTACTTGTACCAGGGTGTGGAGTTGGGGATCTACCCACCCCTCATCTTTCTCGGCATTGGGGCGATGACCGATTTTGGACCTTTGCTGGCCAACCCCAAGAGTATTCTGTTGGGAGCGGCCGCCCAATTAGGAATCTTCGCCGCCTTGCTAGGCGCTTTGGCTTTAGGTTTTGATTTACCGGCCGCGGCTTCCATCGGGATCATTGGGGGAGCCGACGGGCCGACGGCGATCTTTTTAACCAGCCGGTTGAAACCGGAACTGTTAGGGCCGATCGCCATCGCCGCCTATTCTTATATGGCCTTGATTCCCTTTATTCAACCGCCTTTGATGCGCCTGATTGTGCCGGTGGAAGAACGGCGGATTGTGATGGAACAACTCCGTCCCGTTTCGCAGAAGGAGAAGATCCTTTTCCCGATCATCGTGACGGTGGTGGGCTCTTTATTGCTGCCGTCGGCCGCCCCGCTCTTGGGCTCCCTGATGTTCGGCAACTTGCTGCGGGTATCCGGAGTCGCCGATCGGTTGGCCAAAACGGCGGAGAATGAGTTGATCAATATTATCACTATTTTCCTGGGGTTGTCGGTGGGGGCGAAGACCAACGCCGAACAGTTCTTAACCGCCCAAACCCTCGGCATTATCCTTTTGGGGTTGGTGGCCTTTGCCTTTAGTACGATCGGCGGCTTATTATTTGGCCGGTTAATGTGTAAACTGAGCGGGGGTAAAGTTAACCCCTTGATCGGCGCGGCCGGGGTCTCGGCGGTGCCGATGGCGGCCCGGGTGGTGCAGAAGGTCGGAGCGGAGGAAAACCCCGGTAATTATCTGTTGATGCACGCGATGGGCCCCAATGTGGCCGGCGTCATTGGTTCGGCGGTGGCCGCCGGGATTTTACTAGCCCGCTTGGGTTGATTTAAGTTCGGATCTGTTCCGGTTGGATTTTAAAATAAGAGGTGAAAAATGATGGCACATAAAGTGGGAATCACCGATACGATCTTCCGCGACGCCCACCAGTCACTCTGGGCGACGAGGATGAACACCGATGACATGATGGAGGTTGCCGAAGCCATCGACCAAATCGGCTTTCACTCTTTGGAGGCCTGGGGTGGCGCAACCTTTGATACTTGTCTTCGTTTCCTGAATGAAGATCCGTGGGTGCGGCTGCGCCGTTTGAAAGCGGTGATCAAAAAGACGCCGCTGCAGATGTTGTTGCGGGGCCAGAACCTCCTTGGTTACCGGCATTACCCCGATGATGTGCTTCGCGCCTTCTGTTACAAAGCCAGGGAGAACGGGATCGATATTTTCCGGATTTTTGACGCCCTGAATGATCCGCGTAATATGGAGATGGCGATTAAGGCTTGTAAAGAGGCCGGGGCCCATGTCCAAGGAGCGATTTCCTACACGATCAGTCCGGTGCATAATATCGACTCCTATGTGAAGTTGGCCAAGGAATTGAAAGAGATGGGCGCCGATTCGATCTGTATTAAGGATATGGCCGGGTTGTTGAAACCCTTTGTCGCGGAGGAGCTGGTCAAACGGTTGAAGGCGGAGGTCGGCTTACCGGTTCAGCTCCATTGCCACTATACCAGTGGGCTGGCGTCGATGACCTATTTGAAGGCGATTGAAGCGGGAGCCGATGTGGTGGACACCGCCCTTTCCGCGCTGGCGATGGGGACCTCCCAGCCGCCGACGGAATCGGTGGTGGCGGCCTTGCAAGGTACGGCCTATGACACCGGGATTGATTTGACCGCCCTTGCCCCCATAAATCAGCACTTTAAGGAGGTTAGCGCGCGCTATAAAGATCTTGAATCGCCACGGAGGGTTGATACGGCGGTGCTTTCCTACCAGATCCCGGGCGGAATGATCTCCAACCTCTGGAACCAGCTAAAAGCCCAGAACGCCCTGGACCGTTACGAAGAAGTGCTGGCCGAGGTACCACGGACCCGTGCTGAACTAGGCTATCCGCCGCTGGTGACGCCGACCAGTCAGATGGTGGGCACCCAGGCGGTCCTGAATGTGCTGACCGGAAAACGCTATAGCGTGGTGCCGAAGGAGATCAAAGATTATGTCCGAGGTTACTACGGTCGCCCGCCGGCGCCCATTGATCCGGAAGTCAAGAAGTTGATTATTGGTGATGAAGAACCCATCACCTGCCGGCCGGCGGATAAGCTGGAACCGCAGTTAGAGGCGGCCCGGAAAGAGTTGCTCGCCATCGATCACCATTATTACCAGCAGGAAGAGGATGTCCTCTCCTATATTCTCTTCCCTGAAGTGGCGTTGGAATTCTTTAAACGGCGGGCCGGGAAATAAGCCCGGACGGATAATAAACTCCGAGGGCCTACCCCTTGCAGGGGAGGCCCTTTTTTTGTAGAATAAATCATAAATGATTGGTCAGTAAAGAATAACGTTGAGAAAGTACCGCCAAAGCTTTTCGTGTCCGGAAAGAGGGACAACCCCGGGCCGGTCCGGCGGTAGAGCAGATAAG
>JAAYHY010000026.1 GCA_012735135.1 Bacillota bacterium
ACAAATAACCACTCATCGCGCAGGCCTTTTCAAAGAAATAGACCAGATAACCAAAGTAGTAGTCGGTAAGGGCCGGAACCTTCACCACCAGACAAGGCACACCCCCGTCCTGATGGGCCAGGAGTGTACCCCGCAGCGCTTGCCGGTTTAGTTCATCAACCCGCTGCCCCGCCAAGTAATTTAATCCGTCCGGATCGCCTTCCACGACGGGAAGGACCAGGGAAGAACCGTCCGCCTCCACCTGAAGGATGGTCTCGAAGAAAAGGCGGCGGCCTTCTTGGATGTATTGACCCAGGGAATGGAGGTCAGTGGTGAAATCGACCGCGGCCGGGTAAAGCCCTTTGCCATCCTTCCCTTCACTCTCGCCGAAAAGTTGTTTCCACCATTCGGCAAAATAATGGAGAGCCGGTTCATAATTGACCAGTATTTCAACGCTTTTTCCTTTATTGTAGAAAATTTGGCGTAAAGCCGCATACTGGTACGCATAGTTCCGGTCGAGTTCCGGTACGGAACAGGCCTCATAAGCGGCGGCGGCGCCGGCCAAAATCCGGTCCAGGTCTAATCCGCCAACGGCGATGGGCAGTAAACCGACGGGGGTGAGTACCGAGTAACGGCCACCGATCGCATCGGGGATGACAAAAGTGGTGTACCCCTCTTCCTCCGCCAACTGCCGGAGCGCGCCCCGCTGGCGGTCGGTCGTGGCGTAGATCCTGGTTGCGGCTTCCTTTTTCCCGTATTTCTCCTCCGCCAGTTGTTTTAGGAAACGGAAAGCCACCGCCGTCTCGGTGGTTGTCCCCGATTTGGAGATCACATTAATACTGAACTCTTTCCCCTTTAGATAACTTAAGAGCTGTTCAAGATAGGCCCCACTTAAGTGATGGCCGGCAAAGATGATCTCCGGACGTCCCGCCGGCGGCCGGCCTTGCGGGTAAAAATAGGGGGTCAGCATTTCCAACGCCGCCCGGGCCCCCAGGTAGGAACCGCCAATGCCGGCAACCACCAGCACTTCAGAGTTGTCTTTGATCCGGGCGGCAGCAGCCTTAATCGCCGTTAATTCCTGCCGGTCATAATTAACCGGTAGATCCACCCAACCCAGAAAATCACTTCCGGCCCCCTTCCTTTCCGCGAGCGCCGCGTGAATCTGCCGGACCCGCTCGTCCAGCATCGTTAATTCTTCCGGCCGGCAAAAGTCCAATGCTCCTTGGTAATCCAATATTACGCCCTGATTAGCCATCTTCCTCACCTCGTCACCTTTCCTCAACTGATGCCCCTTTCCGGTCTAACCACGGCCGTTGTTTCTTTTCGTCACCGCAAAGCTCCCCTTCACGCCCGGTCGCCGTCGCTTTCGACCCCGTAAAGCCACTCTCCTCAAGCCGGTTCCCCTTGGAAAAAGACAGCTAAACAACCGTGACCTGTGTGGGTGCCCACCGTGGAAGAAATCTCACCGATCCGTGCTTCCTTGATGTTATAAAGCTTTTTCAACTCTTCGGCAAAGGCAAGGGCCTCTTCCTCACAGCGGGAATGCCCGATGGTCACTAATTGGTTATATAATTCGCGTCCGTCGGCGGCCATAATCTCCAAAAGGCGTTTGATGGCGCGGCGCCGGCCCCGGACTTTTTCCCGGGGTACGATCCGGCCTTCTTTATCCACTTCGAGAATGGGTTTTATGTTCAAGATATCACCCATCACCGCTTCCACCCGGCTGATGCGGCCGCCCTTCTGGAGATATTCCAGGGTATCGAGGGTAAAGACGGAGCATAAACGGGACCGGATTTTGGTCAACTCTCTCATGATTTCATTCTTCCCCAAACCGGCGGCGGCCATCTCCTGCGCCTTGAGGACCATCAACCCTTGGCCCAAAGAAGCGGTGCGCGAATCAAAGACCCCAATCTTTTCTTTCCGGTCCACCTGTTCCCGGGCGAGCAAAGCACTTTCATAGGTACCACTCATCCCGGAGGAGATTGTGATCACCACCGTCTCTTCACCGGCAGCCAACGCCTTTTGGATCTCCTGTAAAAAATCGCCCGGCGTCGGTTGGGCGGTCGTCGGCAGTTTGTGGCTAGCGCCAAGTAAACGGTAAAATTCATCCCGTGACAGGTCAAAGCCGTCCCGGTAGGACCGCTCCGGAAAGTTAATCGTCATCGGAACAACCCCTATCCCCTGGGCCGTAAGAAACTCCATGGTTAGATCGCAGGCTGTATCCGTTATTATTTTTACTTTATTCATAAAACCCCTCCTCTTTTTACCGAAAATAAACGGTTTTTTTAATTTGACGTGACCGGCGCCAAAAAGTTGCTCCTCATTTTTCCCGCAGGAGTCCGCTTTTTTTGCTCAGGAACCCGGGGTGAGCGCCTTCCCCACTTTCGCAAAGACTTTGATCCAGAAGCTTTCAATATACGGCAACTCCACCCCGCCGACCAAAAGCAGGCTGAACACCAACCCGATCAGGAGCAGAATCGTGAAAACCGCCAATTCCCGCCAGTACTCTTTGGCGACCAGTCCGGGGGCTTCCCAAAGGAAAAGGAGGAGAAAAACCCCGACCACTAAAAGGATCAAGGCGCCATCCTCCTCCGCGGCAAACCCCGTAAGAGGGCGATCCCCAGCGTCATCATGGGTAAAAGCAAGGAAAAGATCAGGCCGAAAAAAGTTTGGACCTCTTCCAAATAACGCATATGCTCGCTAATGCTAGGGAAAATACGCTCGGCGACCAGCAGAAGGAAAAGGCCGAAGGGAAGAGCGAGCGGGCGGTAGGTCCGCAGGTTGAACACTTGGGCCGTCCCGACCGCCAGCGCATATAAGCAAAGGATAGTTTTGATGAAACCCATAGTTAAAAAGTTAAGCAGGGGGATGAGTTCCAGCCGGGTAAGAAACTGCGCAATATTGATCATGCGGTAAAATTCATAGGTGGGAAAGACCAAAATTTGGCCGGATTTCCCTAGAACCCCCACCGCTAAAAATTGGATGGTGCTTAATACCAAACCGGCTCCAATCATCCCTTTTAGAACCGCGCCGTTCACCTTCTGCCACCGGTTGACCCGGGGCAGGATCATCATAAAAAGAACATTTTGGCCAAAGGGAAAAACAGCTAAACTGATGGAGGTCCAGATTACTTCGGAAAAGGGCAGGTTAAAAAAGGGGAGCAGATTTTCCGGGTTGAAGATATTTACCACGAGCAAAATTGAGACCAGGACCAGCCCAACCGTGCTCATGATCAAGAGTTGATTACTCCGGGCAATTACTTCAATCCCCCGGCGGCAGCCATAAACCAAAATAAGGATCAAGGGCACTAATATGGCCAGATCAGGTGTGGCCGTGAAGACGGTGGATCTCAGTAACGTCTTAAAAATGGCCAGGGTACCGCCGCCCGTCTGCAGAAAGAACCATAAAAAACAAAGGGAGATGAATTTCCCGAGCACCGGTCCGTAGACCCGTTCATGGATTTCAAAAAGGGTTTTCCCGGGGAAACGGCGGAAGAGAAAAAGGCTGAGGTAAGCAAAGAGTAACCCTGTTCCTAAACCCATAAACATAATCAACCATAAATTTTGCCAGGCTTGAATTCCCGTCGGAAGCACGACCCAACTCCCGATGGTAAAGCTCATGATCAGTAAGGTCAACTGCCCCGCCGAGATCTTTCCTTGATCCATCCGCTTCCTACTCCTCCGGTGCTTGATAGTTCGCCGGTCTGGTCACCAGTCCAATTCCTTCCACCTTCGCCTCCACCTTGATCTCCACCTGGGCGTCGACGAAATACCGTTCCCACTCTTTCTGCAGCCGCTGCCATGTCCGGAAATCATGTTTAAACAGATACTCCCCGAAACCAAAAATATCGGCTTTATATTCCTTCGCCTTCGCCAGCGCGGCCCGGATCTCATCCTCAACCGCTTTGCCTTGAAGGGTTTCCAACTTTTTAAGCTGCCCGGTCGTGGAAAGATCATCATAGGTCGTCTGGGCGCCTAAACCGGTCTCCACTTTCACTTCGATCTTAACATGGACCTGATCCGCCCTGGCCTCCACCTTTACCTTGGTGGCGGCCGTAAAAATTTCGCAGGTGGCTTTTCCGCCGCCGGGGAGATCAACCGTAATCAACCCTCCTTTCACTTCCCCTAAGATCCATAATAGTCCGCGGGTCTCCTTATAATTTAAGAACCCGACCAATCGATCATCTTTTAAAACCCCGGTCCCGTCCAGTAGGAGTTCTTTCTTCCCCGCGTTTTCTTTTATCCGGATCACGGGTAAGGTGTTGGCCGAAGTTTTTTGCATCATCATCTCCACATAATCTCCGATCTTGACCGGCCTGATTTTTGAAGTCAAATGGTAATCCTGGATCAGATCGGTAATGGCCAACGCCGAGACCCGTTCCAGTCCGGCCGCGGCATCCAAGAGTTGCCCGGGATCATCGGGGGTCAGTAACAACCACTGGGTATTCCGGGGTCCAGGGTCCCGGATCAGAAAATCCAGCGCCGGGAGGATCCCTTTCTTCGCCACCTCCGTACTGATAATTACTACTTGGTTATGGGATAAAAAGAGCCGGCGGCTGCTTTGAAAGGTGGCGTTGCGGACGGCTTCAAAAAAGGTCGGCCCGGTGGATCGTAAAAGCCAAACCGGTTTACTTTCCCCTCCACCCCCGCCGCCGACACCACTCCCGGGGGTTTGAATCTGGGATGCCCGGACAATTTGAAAGGAAACTTCATACCCCTCTCCCTGGGCGGGAAAGTCTACACCCATCCCGAGGACAACGGCCAGATTTTCCAATTCCCGCCGGTCCCAGCACCCGCCGGCCAGAACCAAAAAAAGCAGAAGGAGAAGGCCTTGGCCTTTTTTTAATCGTTTCCGCCTTTGCAGTTTACCCGTCATCTTCCGCTTCTCCCTCCTCCCCTTCATCCCCGGAGGGCGGAAAACCGATGGGTTGCCGCTGGGGCCGGGGCCAACCGATCATGCGGGGGCGGGTGCCCAGCGCCCAAATGGGCGCCCGGACAATAACATCTTTAAAATCGCCGGCGCTAATTGGCGCCAACGGCGATAAATAAGGAGTCCCAAAGGAACGGAGGGAAACCAGGTGTAAAAGGGTGAAAAGTAAGCCGATCAAAATACCGTAGGCCCCCAGTACCCCCGCCAGAATAGTATAGATTAACCGGAGATAAATCCCAGGTCCTAAGAGGTCGGGCACGACAAAAGTGGTAATCGCTGTAGTCGCAGTGACGATGATGGTCGGCGCCCCGACCAGTCCGGCGGTGACCGCCGCTTCGCCGATGACCAGCGCCCCCACAATACTGATGGTTTGGCCGACTGGGCGGGCCAAACGGATCCCTGCTTCCCGGATAATTTCAAAGACGGCGCCCATCATCACCATCTCAACGGCGAGCGGAAAAGGGGTTCCTTCGGTCGCCGCATTGATCGTAATCAGCAGGGAAGTCGGGATCAATTCCTGGTGGTAGGTGGCCAAAGCCACAAATAGGGCCGGGCTCAGCACCCCCAGGAAAAAAGAGAGGTAGCGGAACCAACGGATGAACGTCGCATAGTAAAAGGGGAAATTATAATCATCGGGACTTTGGAAACTCTCCACAAACAAAGCGGGAACCGTGTTGACAACCGGTGTTCCGTCCACAAAGATGGCCACCCGCCCTTCTAAAAGCTTGGCAGCAACTACATCCGGCCGTTCCGTAAAGGTGACCGTCGGAAAGAGCGAGAGGGGGGCATCGGAAATAAACTCGTTAAGGTAATTGGCATCCAGAACCATGTCAAGATTAACCCGTTTCAATCTGGCGCGGACTTCTTCCACCAGTTTTTCGTTGACCACCCCTTTCAGGTAGGCAATGACCACACCGGTCCGGGTCCGCCTTCCCAATTTCATCTCCTCGAAATGGAGACCGGGGTCGGTAATTTTCCGCCGCAGCATGGCCGTATTGGTCCGGAGATTTTCGGTAAAACCGTCATGGGGCCCCAAGATGATCCGCTCGGCGTCCGGTTCATTAATCGCCCTTTTTTCCCATCCTTTGGTGGACAGCAGAAGGGCCTCGTCATGGCCGTCAAGAAGGAGGATGGTCTCGCCCTCCAAAAGGGCCTCAACCACCGGTCCGAACTGGGGTTCTTTTTTTACTTCGCCGACGGCAAGCACATTTTGGGCCAGATATTTTAGTAAATCGTCACCGTCCTGAAATTTCCCCCTTTTTACCCCGTTTAAAAGCGGAAAGATCACATCCCTGTTCACCACTTGTTGATCGATGAGTCCGTCAATAAAGAGCAAAGCCCCGGTACCTTCTGCTCCGGACCCCAGCTTTAAACAGCGAATAATCAAATCGGGACTGGCGCCCAGTTCCCGCCGGATGGCGGTCAGGTTCGTTTTTAAGTCCGGACTTAAGTCCCGGTGCGTCCTCGGGGCCGGTTTTCCCTTCCGCAAATGGGCAAGGCGCAGCTTCCTCCTGAGAAAATCGAACATCTTCTCCTCCTTATTAGCCCGGTCTATTCCTTAGCATTTAGTATGACCTAAACCTGGCTAACTAACCATCAAAGGCCAACAGGGCAAAAAAAAACCCCCGGAGGGGTTAATTAAGGGAAATTTCATTGGAAAGTTCATCGGTATCATCCCGTTGGCAGGGGAAATAGGTGGCCAATGCCTCGCCGGCAAGGCCAATCCCTTCCGTCAAACCTTCCACGAACCGGCCTTCCTTAAACCGAACCGGGGGTGTGCTCCTTCTTTTACCAACCGCCGCTGGCTCCGCCGCCACGAAAGCCGCCGCCACCGCCGCGGAACCCGCCACTCCGAAATGAACCGCCCCCCCGCCGGGGAAGCGGACGGGAAGGAGAACCAAGAGGCCGGCGGACCGGAGGGGATAAAAGCGGCCCTCCTGTGCGTTGTGAGAAACCCCTTTTATACCAGCGCCGCCGTTCCCACCGGGCATAAACACTGGAAAGGATGAGTAAGCCAATGAAGAGGGCCAGGAGAAAAACGGCATCCGGCTCCTCTTCCGCGGACGCCGTTACCGTCATAGCCGGAGTAAATGAAGGTTCGACCCAACCCATCATCGTCAGCAACGCTTCTTTGAGCCCTCCGGCGTAATTCCTCTCTTGGAAAGCGGGGGCCAGGATCTGACGGATCACCCGTCCGGCCCGGCCGTCGGTGATCTGTCCCTCTAGACCGGTTCCCACTTCAATCCGGATCAGCCGCTCCTCCAAACAGACCAGAAGAAGCAGGCCGTTATCTTTGCCTTTCTCGCCGGCGCCGGCGGATTCCCCGATCTGCAATGCGTAATTTTCGATCCTTTCACCGGGCGGAAGCGCCGGGAGAATTGCCACTAAAAACTGATTTCCCGTTTCCTTGTCAAACTGAGCCAGCAGCGCGGCCAATTCCTCCGCCGCTGAGGGCGGCAGTAAACCGGCCTGATCAAGCAGATGGGATTCAAAATGAAGACCGGGACCGGACGCCGCCCCTGCCGGACAAACACCGGCCAGCACCAAAAGACCGACCAAGAAAAAGGCCAATCTGGAATGGGGTTTTCCCTTAATGCTCATTTAAACTCCACCTTTGGCACTTCCCGGGCGGCAGCGGCGCTTTGGAAGTAAACCTTAGTTTCCAGTCCCATCATGCCGGCGACAATACTCCCCGGCAACCGGCGAATACGGGTATTATAAGCTTGCACGGCTTCATTGTAACGGAGACGGGCAATGGAAAGACGGTTTTCCGTCCCGGCCAATTCATCCTGGAGTTCGGCAAATCTTTCATCGGCCTTTAATTCCGGATATGCTTCCACCACCATCAACAGCCGCCCCAGAGCGTTGTCCAGCGCGGAAGAAGCCTCGCCAAGAGCAACCACTCCCTCGGCATTTAAAAGCCGGCTCCGGGCGGCGGCAATTTCGGTATAAACCTTTTCTTCATGACCGGCGTACCCTTGGACAGTCGCAACCAGATTAGGGATTAGATCGGCCCGGCGTTGCAAGTTGTTTTCAATCTCCGCCCAGCACGCGGCAATCTTTTCTTCGCTGGAAATAAAACTGTTATGATAGTACGTATAGCTCCCAATTAAGAATAGAATAACTATTAAGGCCAGAAACAAATTGCGATTCCTCATTTTTTCTCCTCCTTAACCTATTTATTCCTAGGCCGTCCGTTCTTTCTTTTGCCTCCCGTCCCCTATCTTCTCCCACTTTATGCATTAACTGCAGGTAATTTTCTTTAATCATTAACCCCATAATATAGATAGTCGCTCCCGCCGGCTACCGCCGGAGCCAAATGGCCTTTCCTTTTCTTGGCGTATTCTAAAGATCAGCTCCGGTTGAAAGCAGACCAAGGCAATCTTACAACAATGAGCGACGAAACAAACGACGTATTTTCGGGATAGGATAGATAGGAGGTGAACAGATGAATTACCAGCCCGGACAGAAGGGGCAGAACCAAAACCCGCAAGCCGGACAGAACTTTGCCCAGGCGCAAAACTATGCGAATAACACCAAATTCGAAACCGGCAGTGAACTAACCCAATCGACGGGGGAGATCAGCCGGATCCTTGCCACCCAAAAACTGGTCGGTCTTGAAATTGGCAGTCTTGGCCAACAAGTCAATCAAAACCAATACCAGAACCAGCAGAACCAGAACCAATATCAGAACCAAAATTACCAGGGACCCCAGAATTACCTTAGTAATGCCCAGTTGGAAGTAGATCAGGCGGCCGGTCCGATCAGCCAAAATCTATCCCAACAGTCCCAACGCTAACCCTGCCGTCATCATTCCCACCCGCCATTACCGAAAAAGCCCTGGCTTTTTTCCCAGGGCTTTTCGGTTTCCATCCGTTTCTCTTCCGTTAGGCCAGGAATGCCCAACACTTTTGCCCGAGATCAAAAAGAAGGGGCAAAAAGATGGCCGGTAAAAGGTTCCCCACCTTTATCTTGGTGATCTCCAGAATATTGAAACCGATACTCATAATCAAAATTCCGCCGATGAGCGACATCTGACTGAGCACCTCCGCCGTGATCACGGTTTTTAAGAGACCGGCAAGCAGGGTCAGAAGCCCTTGGTACAAAAGGACTGTACCGGCGGAAAAGACCACACCCGGACCCAGACTGGCCCCAAAGACAACAGCGCTCACCCCATCCAGAAGGGATTTGGAGAGTAAAATCTCGATCTTTCCGGTCAGTCCGTCTTCAAAGGCGCCAACAACCGCCATCGCGCCTACACAATAAATCAGACTGGCTGTGATAAAACCGCGGGCAAATCCCCCTTCTAACCGGGTAAACTTTTGCTCTATACGTTGACCAAGATGCTCCAAATATTCCTCGATCCGCAGACCAGCCCCGATACATCCTCCACCAACCAAAGAGAAGATGATGAGCAATGTAAAACGGCGCTCCAGTCCCCCTGCGGCGGTTACTAAAAAAATCTCTTGTAAGGCGCCAGATAAGCCCAGCATCACTACAGCCAAACCAATCCCTTGCATAATGGTATGCTTCACCCGTTCCGGGATGCCGTTTTTGATTAAAAGACCACCTGTGGCGCCAATGATAATGGCCATTGCATTAATGATTGTACCTCTTCCAATCATGGACCTGCCTCCGTCGATTCCCCTGACCTCTTAGTCTTCCTGTCATTATAACAGGAATTGGCGGTAATGAAAAGTAAAAAAACAGAATAAAAAACCGGAATCCGTAAGGATTTCCGGTTGTGCGCGTCCCTAATTCCTTCCCTACCGGTCGGCGGGGTAGTAGATTGAGAGAATCTGGTAATGGAAAGTTCCCCCTGGCGCCTCGACTTCTATTTCATCCCCGATCGCCTTTAAAAATAAGGCTTGCCCCATGGGGGAAAGGGGTGAAATCCCATCCTCCCCCGGTAAGTCCCCGGTCGGAGAGATTAATTGAAAGACCAGTTTTTCCTTGGTCTTTAAATCTTCCAGTTCCACCCGGCTACCGATAATCACCAGAGGGAAGCTTCCTTTATCTTTGATCTGATCTGCCTTTTGAACCAGATCCTCCAGTTTCTTAATATACTCTTGCACCCTCCCTTTGATCCGCTCCCGATCGGGGGAAGGGTGAGGGAAAAATTCATCGATAAATCCGTCGTATTGCTCTTCCACCTCTACTAAGTGGGCAATTAAGGCTTCTTTGACCTCACCCAACAGGACACTTTCGGCCATCACTTTTCCTCCTTATACCTCCATTTTATGGTATTTCATCTAAACAGCATAAGACATTATGCCCCTAGGGGCATAATGTCTTGTCTAAATGCTACCATATATGACACCCATTGTCAATGTTGGGTGGTGATCCCAGTTTATTCGGTAAAGACCAAATTCCCGAATACCACGTTGGCGATGATCTCCAACCCCTCGTTCCCCTCGGTATAATTGGACGTCCGGTAGGTGTATTCCCCCATCACCACCCGGTTACCATCGGGTAACTTGGTCCCGGCAAAGGCAGAATTAACTTTGATGCGCATTGGGATTTCCGGGTTGATTTTGATTACGCCTTCACCAAAGATGACGTTGATCTCAGTTCGTCGCCCCGTCTGCTCCGGCAGAGAAGTAAGATCGATTTCTCCCCGGCCAAAAATTATATTATATTCTCCCTTCCGATCGATCACGATCTTCCGGGTATCAAACAAAACCGTGTTTTCCTCCACACGGAAGCGGGGACCGTTGACCAACATACTGACCCCGATGTAGATAATGAACAGGGCGAAACCGATCCGGAAAATAGAAATATTAATATGTAAGACCGTTTTGAGAATGGCGCAAAAGCCTAAAAAAATCAGGAAAATACCCCAAAAGATCCCGCTCAACACAAAACCACCCCTCAACGTTTAACCCCCTATCTTCTTGCTTACCAGTCGTAATCAGGAATTAGAACCAGCGTAACACCGCAGAAAAGCAACCACGGTGACCACTGGCTGTTCTTAACGATTTTTTTACCCGCCACCCATCACCTTATCTCGCTTACCGGCATAAAATAACCCTTGTATGATTCGGAAGGAGGTATAACATGCAGAATAACCAGATGGATAAGTTGGTCAAACATTTAATCCTCAGTGGGGATACGGCGGGGTTAAGAGAACTCATCCTTAACCCTTCCTGGAAAGAACAGATGAATCTAAACGGAAGGAAGCGGAAATAACCTTACTCTCCTCCTCTTCCTTTCGCCCACCGTAGCTTAGCAGAAACCCAATCAGCAACAGAAAACAAAACCAAAGGCTGGCCAAGAGCCAGAAACTCCCCACCAAAATCGGGATCTGCTCAACCGCGCCCCGCGGATTTATGACGCGGCCGGCAGCAACAAAGATAAACACATGAAGGATACAGATTAAAACCCCAGTCAAGCAAAGGACTCTACCGCGGCGGCGCCTTTCCTCCCGGTGGATCCGGGTCATGATCACTTCCAGCATCCCGGGGGGAATTTCTTTTTCGATCCAACCACAAGCAGCCGCTAAAGGAGTAAATTCACCGGGACGTTGAAGACGATGAAGGTTCTCGAGGAGCAGATCAATTTGGTCTTTGCTTTCCCAATCAAGCCCGTGGTCGCGACTCGACATCATTTAAACCCCACTTTTTAATAATCATCTTCCGTAGCTTCTCCTTCCCCCGGTGTAATTCCGCCCGGATAGTGCCTAAAGGCCGCCGCGTAATGGCGGCAATCTCCCGGTAGGAAAGGCCTTGAAAGTAATATAGGATCAATACTGCCCGTTGCGGCAGGGAGAGGCGGGCCAATGCTTCGTGCAAATCTTCTTCCCGGTCCCGTTTGAGCACTAACGCCAATGGTTCGTTCTCCTGCTCTCCGGTAAGCTCGCCACCGGTCTCTTCGAGAAAAACCAGCTCCGTCTGGCGTTTGCTTTTCCGCAAATGGTCCAACGCAGTATAATAAGCAATCCGGTATAACCAGGTCCAAACGGTTGACTCCCCGCGAAAAGCAGCCAACCCTTTCCAGGCTTTCACAAAGGTTTCCTGGGTCAATTCTTGCGCTTGGTCCTCATTACGCACCATCCCAAGGAGCAGATGATAGACTTTAGATTGGTTCAGCTCGACGATTAACCGGAAGGCTTCTTCATCTCCGGCTTTCGCCCTGTTTACTAAAGCGGTTTCCCGATCAACCGCCGGTTCCTCCTGTTTCCGCCCCCAAAAGGATCGGCCCCGGGAAATCCGCCGGAGTGTAGCTCCTAATATTCTAGTCAGAATCAATTTTTTCCGCAATCATTATGCCCCCCGTCACCCTTGATCCTTTCTCTTTCCCGGCAGGAAATCCTTCCACCGCCGTTATTTTCGGAAAAATAAACGGCTGGTTTAGGCCTTTCTCCCGATCATCCGGCGCATCAGCTTAATTTCGTCCATGCGTAAGACTACAGCGCCGGCCAGATAGACGAGGACTCCGAGGCCGATCCCGCCTAGTACTTGTAAAAGCCGGAACAGGTTGGTCGTCAGCCCTAATCCCAGCAGCAACCGGTTCCAGAGGGGCAAAAACAGTCGAATGGCCAAGGACATCCCTACGGCAGCAAGAGTCGCTTGTAATCCGGTTTTAATCAGTTTTCCACTGCCCAGTCCACCCACCTTTTTCCGTAAAAGGTAGAAAGAGAGGAGCATATTGGCCACCCCCATCAGCGAGAAGGAAAGGGCAAGACCGCCATGGTTGAGCGGTGTGAATCTCAGGAAAAGGAAGTTCAAGACAACACTGAGGAGGACCGTGGAGATGGAGACCTTTACCGGTGTGATACTGTCTTTCAGGGCATAAAACCCGCGGGGTAAGATCTGAATGACCCCATGGGCAAACAAACCTAAGCTGTAAAAGAATAAGGCATAAGCGGTCAGTTCGGTCTGGAGGGGCGTAAATTCCCCCCGTTCGTAGAGTAAACGGACGATCTCCGTCCGCATCGCAATAAAACCAAAGGCGGAGGGGATGGTAATAAAGAGAATCACCCGGATCCCCAAGGTGAGGTTCTCTTTATATTCGCCCCACTTGCCAACCGCGGCCAGTTGGGAAAGGGTAGGGAAGAAGGCGGTGGAAACCGCGGTGGCAAAGATTCCCAGAGGGAGCAGGACCAACCGTTGAGCCAAACGAAGATAGGTAATACTCCCTTCCGGAAGCGCCGAGGCCATATTGGTCGTCACCCAGATGTTAAGTTGGGTGGCGGACAAACCCAAGACCGCCGGGAGCATCAACCGGATCATTTTTTTAAACCCGGGATGCTGGAGATTGATATAAAAGGGATTATAGCCTTTAATTTTTTTAATGGCAAAAAAGGCCTGAGTCAGAAAGTTGGCAATCGCCCCAAGGACAACGCCGAAGGCCATTCCTTTAATCCCAAAACGGGGCCCCAAGAACCAGGCGCCCATAATAATCCCGATGTTATATAAGATCGGTCCAAAAACCGGAATGAAAAACTGTTGGTAAGAATTGAGCACGCCCCCCATTAATCCGGCGAGGGCCGTAAAAAAAACCGCCGGAAACATCATCCGGGTCAGCTCAATAAGGAGCTCCAGTTTGCCTTCTTTCATTTGGTAAGCCTGTAAGGGCGCGATTTGGCGGGCGAAAATTATGCCAAGAAGTGAGAAACTAGCCAAAAGAATAATGGTCACATTCAAAAAAGTGCTGGCCATCTTCCACCCTTCCTTTTCCTCCCCCTTCGCCAGATATTCGGAGAAGAGAGGGATGAAAGCGGCGGAAAGAGCGCCCCCGACCAAAAGATAGTACATGAAATCGGGAATGACAAACGCGGCAAAAAAAGGGTCGGTTTCGGCGCGGGTAAATAAATTGGCGGTGAGCGTCTCCCGGACAAAACCCAATAGTCGGCTGAGCAAAATCATTCCGGAGATCATTCCGGCAGTCCGGGCCAGCTTCCCGGAAGATACAGTCGTTGTCTTCAATCCTCAAACCCTTCCTTTAAAATTATATCTCTCCAAACATTCCCTATGCTCTTGAAAACTCCTTCCCCAAATAGTAACGGTAAAATCGGCTTTTAGCAAAAAAACCCCGCACCTGTTAAGGTTAGGGGTTGGAACCACGTTTCAAGATCGGTAACCCTTCCAAAAGCAACCTGACAGCCCGTCCGGTCTCCAGCTCCCAATAGGACAACACTCCGGCGGCGGAGGGTCTTTCCCCTCCGGCGGCGCCAGCAAGGGTAGGTAAGGCCCGCGGACGGAGAAAATAATGCAACCCAAAAGCGGTAACGAGAAGAGTTAAAAAGATCAACAGATTCAGAAAGAGAAAGTTTTTCATCACCCCCGGAGGAATCCCCAAACCGGCCGGCCTCTTCTTCCGTCGCAAGGTCATCCCCCCTTATCCCTTTATTCTATGAAACAAGGAGGGCGGATATGTTTTATGGTCAAACCTTAGCCCAACAGATTAGGCAATTGGTTAATCTAGATAGCGGAAGACCTCCTCGGCAGTGACGCCCGGATGTAAAGCAAGATTGATTGCCCCCGCCAACGCCCGGGAAAGATCGTTAATCAAGACATCAATCTCCTTCGGGGTAACGATCAAATCCTGGAAGTAGGGGGAGAGGACCCGGTCGATCACTTCCCGCCGGCGGGTCTCAGCCGTAAAGCCGCCCAGATTCCCGATTTGTTCCAAAGCATCGTGGATAATCGTGCGCGCCTCGACCACGGTCGGCACACCGATGGCAATGACCGGAACCCCCAGGGATTCGATGGAGAGTCCCAACCTCCGGTTCCCCACCCCGGACCCGGGGCTAATTCCCGTGTTGGCGATCTGGACGGTACTGCCCATCCTTTCCGTGCTGCGGGAAGCCAACGCATCAATAACCAGGAGAAAAGAAGGCTTCACCCGGTCGACGATCCCAGCCACAATCTCTTTGGTCTCAATCCCGGTAATCCCCAAAACTCCGGGCGAGACCGCACAAACAGGACGTAACCCTCCCCTTTTTTCCGGAGGTGAAGTCGCAAACATATGCCTGGTAACCAAGATCTTTTCCACCACTTTGGGGCCAAGCGCATCCGGCGTGGCGTTCCAATTCCCGAGACCAACCACTAAAGCGCTGGCTTCGTCACTTAAGTTAAAACCCCGGATAAAGGTGCGTAACTCGGTGGCAATCACCTGGGCCACCTCTTCCAATGCATCCTTATCCCGCCCCCGGAGCGCCGGAGACTCGATGGTCACATAATAACCGGGTTTTTTCCCCAAAGCCTGACCGGCTTCGGGTGTTTGAATTATAACCCGGGTGACTTTGGCTTCTCCTTTTTGTTCGGTGTAAGACTCCACCCCCGGCACGGCGGACCCACTTTTCTCGGCTAAAAACTGATGGGTCTCCATGGCAAGGTCGGTCCGGATCGCTCCCCAGGTCTGTTCAGCACTCATAAGACCGGCCCCCTTTAAACACGGTTTATCTTAATTCCGTCGGGACAATTGCATCAATGACCCCAATGACCGCCGACGCGAGCAAAGCGCCGATGATTGAGACTTCAATGGAAGGAACGATAAACTGGGTCAGGTAGATAACAACCGCGGAGGTCAGAAACCCGACCAAACCCCGTCCCTGGGGCGAAACTTCCCGGCCAAAAAGGCTTTCCACGATATACCCGAGGATCGCAATGACCACGGCGGCGATTAAGGCGCCGACAAAGCCTCCCACTCTAAACCCTGGCACGAGAAAGCCGACAAACAGCAGGACTAAGGCGGAAACAACAAAGCGA
The DNA here is from genome assembly GCA_012735135.1 of Bacillota bacterium. GTDB lineage: Bacteria > Bacillota > UBA4882 > UBA10575 > UBA10575 > Capillibacterium. The sequence goes on from JAAYHY010000026.1 coordinate 15,621, forward strand.
ATTACTGCCCCTATCACAGAACTACCTCCCTTTCAAATTCTTAATCATATCCTCCCC
>JAAYHY010000027.1 GCA_012735135.1 Bacillota bacterium
CAGATGAGTTACGCTGACCAAAAACACGCAATAACAGTTGCGCGGTATCTTTTGTCCGAAAAGGTCGACACGCAAGGGGCTAATTTACGGCCTTTAATCAAAGGGGCCTTACTTCATGATGTGGGAAAAGTCAAGGGGGAGATTTCTTGGTGGAACCGGATTCTGGTTGGCCTGATCCGCCGTTTTTTTCCGCGGCTACGGGAGAAATGGGGGGAACGGGGGGGAGGAGGCTTAGCCCATGCCCTCTACGTTGACTTGCATCATCCGGCCCGGGGGGCTTATATGGCGCAGAGCTTAGGGATTGACCCGACTGTTGTCTCCCTGATCAAACATCACCATGATGAACTGAATGAGCGGGCCACTTTAGAGCTGGTCCTCCTCCAAACCGCCGATGGTAAAAACTGAGACGTTAAAAGGAGAAAAAGGGGCTTATCAGGTCACTTTAGAAGTGTTTAGCGGTCCCCTTGATCTTTTATTACATTTAATTGAACGCGCGGAGATTGACATTTATAATATTCCCATTGTGGAGATTACCGACCAGTTTTTAGCTTATTTGCAAACCATGGAGTTTTTGGACTTGCAGGTCGCGGCGGATTTTCTCTTGATGGCAGCAACTTTGATGCAGATTAAAGCCCGGATGCTCCTGCCCCGTCCGGTGCTGGAAACGGAAGAGGAAGCCGTGGAAGAGGAAGATCCCCGCGTCGAACTGGTGGAAAGACTGTTGGAATATAAAAAAGTAAAGGAAGTTGCCGCCCGGCTTCAAGATAAAGAACGGGAAGCCAGTAAGTTCTTTCCGCGGGCGGGCGGTTCTTTTCCCGATTTGGAGGTGGCGGCGGCGGCTGAACCAGCCGGCCGGGTTACCCTCTGGGATTTGGTGCAGGCCTTCAGTGCCTTGCTGGAAAGTTTACTTCCCCGTCTTGAACTGAAAGGGATGCCGGAAGAGCAATATTCGATCCAAGATAAAATGGATGAGATTCTTGACCGGTTGGCCCGGACACCCCAGGTTTTCTTTAGCGCTTTATTTGCTGAGCTGACCTCGAAAAAGGCCATGATCACCTCCTTCCTGGCTCTTCTGGAGCTGATCCGGATGCGTAAAGTCTTGGTCCGGCAGGAAATGACCTTTGGCGAGATTGTTATTGCGCGGTGGGAGGGGAAAACGTGAGTTGGCGACAGGCAAAAGCGGTGTTGGAGGCTTTAATCTTTGCTTCTTCCGAACCGGTTACCGTCAAGGAAATGAGCATTATCACTGAATTGAACGAGGAGACGGTCCGGATTCTTTTGTTTGAATTAGCCCAAGAATATAATGACCAGCAACGGGGCATTCAATTAATGGAAGTGGCAGGCGGCTACCAACTGGTCACCAAACCGGAAATGGCGGTCTACCTGGAAAAATTAAAGAAGGTTCCACGGCAGGTCCCTCTCTCCCAAGCAGCCTTGGAGACGTTGGCGATTATTGCGTATAAACAACCGATTACCAGGGCGGAAATTGAAACCATCCGTGGGGTGCGGGTGGATAGTTCCCTCACGACGCTTTTGGAAAAAGGGTTAATCGAGGAGACCGGGCGGAAAGAAGGTCCCGGCCGCCCCATTTTGTACGGGACAACCAAGGAGTTTTTGAAGTATTTTGGCCTGAATAGTTTGGATGAATTACCCATTGTGGACGACTGGATTCTGAACCAGCAAATTCAGATTGATTTGACCGCCGATTAAAATGTGGGTAAGGGGGGAGAAAATTGAAATTTAACCGGGATGGTAATTATTATTTTGGTTTAGCCCTGCTGGTCATCGCTTCGGCTTCGATAATTTGGGCTTTTTTCTTTGATGGCTTTGATCCCGAGGATTTTTTGGTTTATTTTCTGATCTATGCCTGGGGGTTTACCTTGCTATTAAAAAGTGACACCGAATATCGCTTCGGCCGGTTGGAAAAAGCCATTACAACCTTGCAGCAAAGGTTGGACCAATTAACAGCCGGTCCCCTTCAAGAAGACCAGGATCAACAAGAAGCAATAGTGGCTGAAGAAGACAACGCAAACGCCGGCAACCTGGAAACAGTGCCGGATGAAAACAGCACAAACGCCGAGAATAAGGAGACAAAAAATAGGATAACAACGGAAGAGGAAGCGGTCGCGGAAGCAGAAACACCAGTGGAAACCAACGACCAAGAATGAAGAAAAGGTAAACTACCTTTCCCCCGGCAGTGGAAAGGTGGGTGGTGTGACGGAAGATTGAAGAAAGATTGGACAAGTTGACGTCTTGGTGGACGGAGAAAAATAGATTGAAAGAGGAGAGAGAAAGATGATTGTTACTTCGAAAGCAATTTTGGAAACCAGTTTACAGGCCTATAAACAAGGGAAACCCTTTGCCATCGGCGCCTATAACGTGAATAATATGGAGCAGATGCAAGGGATTATGATGGCGGCCCAGGAGAGCAAATCGCCCGTTATTGTTCAGGTGAGCAGAGGGGCTTTGAAGTATGCCCAGGATTTGTATTTAGTGAACATTATCAAAGCCGGCGCCGAATTGAATCCCGAAGTTCCGCTGGCCATCCATCTGGACCACGGAAACAGTTTTGAAACGGTGAAGCGGGCGATTAGTTTAGGCTTCACTTCCGTCATGATCGACGGTTCCTTAATGGAAGATGCTAAAACCCCTTCCACCTTTGAGTATAATGTCAAGGTCACCTCGGAAGTGGTTAAATATGCCCATGACCTCGGCGTTTCCGTTGAAGGTGAACTGGGGACCCTCGGCGGGATTGAAGACGGGGTCGGTTCCGGCCAGACCCATTTGACCGATCCGGACCAGGCCGTGGAATTTGTGGAGCGGACCGGCGTGGACGCCCTGGCCATTTCCATCGGGACTTCCCACGGCGCCTATAAATTCAAAGGCGAACCCAAATTGGCCTTTGATATTATCGAAAGGATCCGGAAATATTTACCCAATACTTATTTGGTCTCCCATGGTTCCTCCAGTGTTCCCCAGGAACTGCTGGCGATCGTCAACAAGTACGGCGGAGATATGCCCGATGCCAAAGGGGTGCCCATCGAAGCCTTGCAGAAGGCGATTGCTTGCGGGATCAACAAGATTAACGTGGATACCGATATCCGGCTGGCTGCCACCGGGGCGATCCGTAAGTTCTTCGTGGAGAACCCCAGAGCCTTCGACCCCAGAGAGTATAACAAGGTGGCCCGGGAAGCGATTGCCGCCGAGGTGAAGAAGAGAATGGAAGCCTTTGGCACGGCGGGGCACAGCGCTGAAGTGCCTAATTGGGGCCTGGAAGAAATGAAAAAGCAGTATAAAGCTTGACAAAGCCTAAAGCTAACATGTATTATAATTTAAAAGATTAATCACGACGATGAACGGAAGGAGTAGCCCTGACCAACCGATAGAGAAGGGGTTCGTCGGCTGGAAGACCCCGCGGGCAACCAGGGTGAAGGTCGTCCGGGAGTTCTCCGGTGGAAAACCTGTCCCGCAGGGAATAAACCGGAGCGGTGAGCCCGTTACCGCTTAAAAAGTGCCTCTGCTTTCTTAAAAAGGCAGGGGAACTAAGGTGGTACCGCGAAATTGAACCTTTCGTCCTTAAGGATGAAAGGTTTTTCTTTTTTCAGCGCGAATGATTATTATGGGAGGAATTAAGATGGACCGGCTGCTTTCGAAGGTTTACGACCCAAAAACAGTGGAGGAGAAATGGTACCGGTTTTGGCTGGACCGGAATTATTTCCATGCGGAGGTGGACCCGGCGGGGAAACCCTACGCCGTAGTCATCCCGCCGCCCAATGTCACCGGGAAGCTCCATTTAGGCCACGCCTTGAACAATACCCTCCAGGATATTCTCATCCGTTACCACCGGATGAAAGGGGACAACGCCATGTGGATCCCCGGGACCGACCATGCCGGGATTGCCACCCAGGTGAAAGTGGAGGAAGAATTGGCCAAAGAAGGGACTAACCGGCATGAACTTGGACGGGAAAAATTCCTGGAGCGGGTCTGGCAGTGGAAGCAGGAATACGGCGGCACCATTATCCGGCAACTGAAAAAACTGGGGTCCTCTTGTGATTGGCCCCGGGAACGCTTTACCATGGATGATGGCTGCTCACGGGCGGTACGGGAAGTCTTTATCCGCCTTTACGAGAAGGGTTTGATATACCGGGGCAGTTATTTGATCAACTGGTGCCCCAAGTGTGCGACCACCCTCTCCGATATTGAAGTGGAACACGAGGACCAGCAAGGACGCCTCTGGCATCTTCGTTATCCCTTGGTGGACGGGGACGGCTACATCCAGGTGGCGACCACCCGTCCGGAGACAATGCTCGGGGATACGGCGGTGGCCGTCCACCCGGCGGATGAACGCTACCGGCGCCTGGTGGGGAAAAAGGTGCTCCTGCCCATTGTCAACCGGGAGATTCCAATTGTCGCCGATGAGATGGTGGATCCGGAGTTCGGCACCGGGGCGGTGAAAGTCACCCCCGCCCATGATATCAACGACTTTGAAGTCGGTTTACGCCATAATTTGCCCCAGATCACGGTGATCGGCTTTGATGCGCGGATGACGGAGGCGGCCGGGAAATATGCCGGGTTGGACCGGAACGAATGCCGCAAACAGCTGCTGGCCGATTTGGCAGCCGGTGGTTACCTGGCCGGCGAAGAGCCGCTCGCCCACGCGGTGGGCGCCTGTTACCGGTGCGGGACGGTGATTGAACCCCTTATCTCCAAGCAATGGTTCGTGAAGATGAAACCCCTGGCGGAGCCGGCGATTAAAGCGGTCCAGGATGGAAGGATCCGCTTTGTGCCGGAGCGCTTTACCAAAATCTATTTGAACTGGATGGAGAATATCCGGGACTGGTGCATCTCCCGGCAGCTCTGGTGGGGGCACCGGATTCCCATTTGGTACTGTCAGGATTGCGGCGCGGAGATTGCCGCCCGGGAGGAACCGAAAGTTTGTCCCAAATGCGGCCAGACCCGCCTAGAACAGGATCCGGATGTCCTGGACACCTGGTTTTCTTCGGCCTTATGGCCTTTCTCCACGATGGGCTGGCCCGACGAGACTCCCGAGCTTAAACACTTTTATCCCACGGCGGTCCTGGTGACGGCCCGCGATATCATCTTTTTCTGGGTCGCCCGCATGATCTTTATGGGTTTGGAGTTTATGGAGGAGATCCCCTTCCACGACGTCTTGATCCACGGGCTGGTTTTGGATAAGGACGGGAAAAAGATGAGCAAGTCCCGGCCGGAGACGAATATTGATCCCTTGGATATGATTGAAAAATACGGGGCCGATACTTTACGCTTTACCCTGGCCACCGGAACCGCCCTCGGGCAGGATCAGCGTTTCCAGCTGGAGAAGATTGACGGGATCCGGAATTTTTCCAACAAGATCTGGAACGCCGCCCGTTTTGTCTTGATGAACCTGGAGGATTATCCAGAGGATGCGGAAGAAAGTATAAATCCGGCCGCCCTTTCCTTGGCCGACCGGTACATCTTGTCCCGGCTGCAACGGGTAACCGCCGAGGCCGACCGGATGCTTGACCGGTATGATCTGGGCGGGTTCGCCAATTTGATTTATGATTTTATCTGGAGTGAATTTTGCGATTGGTATATTGAGATGGCCAAACCGGCCTTGCGCCTTGAAGGGGAAGCCCGCCGGACGACCCAGACTGTTCTGGTGACCGTCCTCCGGCAGTTGATGGTCCTCCTCCATCCCTATATGCCCTTCATTACGGAAGAAATTTGGCAAGCCCTGCCCCACCGGGGGGAGACCGTCATGTTGGCGCCTTGGCCCACACCGGATCAACGGTTCATTGATGAACAGGCGGAGACGGAAATGGGCCTGATTATGAATATTACCCGCGCGATCCGGAATATCCGGGCGGAAGCGGGCGTGGATCCGGGCCGGAAAGTGGAAGCCATCTTTTTGGCCCCCGCCTCCAGGCAGGCCGTTCTGACGGAGAACCAGCTCTATCTCCAGACTTTGGCCGGGTTGGGTAAAATGGAGGTTAAACCCGGTGACGCTACGAAACCGGCGAAGGCGATGACGGCGGTGGTGGAAGGGGTGGAGATCTATCTGCCGCTGGCGGGGATGGTCGATCTGGAATTGGAGTTGAAACGGCTGCAAAAGGAGAAGGAAAACCTGGCGGCGGAAAAGGAAAGACTCAGCGCGAAACTGGCCAATCCGCAGTTTGTGGCCAAAGCTCCCCCGGCGGTGGTGGAGAAGGAGCGGAATAAACTGGCCGCGCTGGAAGTCGACTACGCCAAAGTCACCGCCCGCTTGGCCGAACTAGTTCAAGACTAATCCTGTTTTTAGGAGGAAGAAGA
>JAAYHY010000028.1 GCA_012735135.1 Bacillota bacterium
CGGCATACACATGCACTTCCTAATAATTGAATGCCTGTTTATATTACCCATAAGGACTCATTTCTAATAAATGAAATATTGTGAATAAGTGAGAATTTAGGAGAAAAATGAAGATCATAGAGGGAGGATGATGGATGTTTACTTTTAACTACGCCGAAGGAGCAACGGTTCTAAGTGTATGGGTTGTTTGGATCATTGTTTTTGTCGGCCTCTTTGTCTTTAATGAGATTTCGCGTCGCTGGAAGTATGTGGGTCTCTTCAGTTTTTTGGTTTTACCGATCATCCTTTCGATATTGTGGTTTACAGTATTGAAAGATGTAACTTATACCGACTGGTTCCATTTAGCTAAAGTGTACTCTTCCACCGCCGGATGTCTCGGTTTTTGGCTGATCCGGCATGTTCGCGGGAGAAATAAGTTGACCGGTGAAGAATGGCGATTAGCGGATAAAAAATGGGCATTGTGTTTTCCCCCGCTTATCCTGGCGATCAACATTTTGGAGGCGGTCGCCCGTGATATTCAGGTCGGACTTCAATATACGGGCGGTGGAGTTCTGGCCGACCAAGCCATGTATGTTCTCGGCGGTTCCTGGAATTTCATGAATGGGATAGCAGGGATCCTGAACATCATTACCATCACTGGCTGGTTCGGTATTTGTCTTAGAAAACAAACTCCGCAGGACGGCAGCAAAGATATGCTTTGGCCCGATATGTTGTGGTTTTGGATCTTAGCCTATGATTTATGGAATTTTGCCTATACTTATAACTGTCTCCCGGGGCATGCCTGGTATTGTGGTTTTGCTTTGCTGCTGGCGCCGACAGTATGCGCCTTTACAGTGGGAAAAGGGGCATGGCTACAGCACCGGGCCCACACCCTGGCGATCTGGTGTATGTTTGCCCAGACCTTCCCGGCTTTTCTTGATAAAGGCCCCTTTGCCGTTGCCTCCACTTACAGTCCGGTAGCGTTATTCGTCGTTAGTTTTGCCGCTTTGGTTGCCAATATTGCCGTCCTTATTTACATGATTTACAAGGTAGTGAAGACGAAGCGCAATCCTTACCTTGGCGAGCTTTATACAGATTTACGGCAGTATCAGGAGATTAAAGCGCTGGCCGACGAGACCGGTGACCGAAAAGTCTATCGGGAAACGCAAGTTCAAAATTTTGCTTAAAAAACCGCCAAAATTAGGGTAAACCCTTTCTCGGGAAATGGGAGAATATAGACGGGGGAGCATGCGTTCCCCCGCCTTTTTTATAAGGAGGAGTCGGGATAAAAATCAGTGTATCGCGTCGTATTGTAATATGTTCAGCTTTACACTGAGCTTTACGGTGGTCTCCCGGTAGGCCGTCCTCCAGTCGACCCGTTGCCAATAAGCGGGGAATTTTGCCCGGACCAGATCCCCGATGCCCAACGGATCGCTGCCAATCTCTTGGGTATAGCGGAGGATTTCCAGGCAGGCCTGTTTAATTTGCCCGGCAAGTTCTTCCTCGATTTGCTCTTGCACGGACGGCTGGTCAAGGGCGTCCCGGCGGTATTCGATGAGAAGTCCGGTAAAAGTTAAAGCAATATCGGCTACCGGGCGACCATTTTCCATGTCAACCCGGATCTTGCGCCGGCACCGGACATTAGAGAGGGCGAGGCCTTTTTTGAGGGATTCAGTCTTCTCCGGTGTAATGGGGTTGAAAAATAAATCCGTATTTTTGAATTGGCCCATCATGGCCAACAAGTAAGCGGTTTGCTGTGTATCGATGGCGCCGACCATCTTGTCCCCGGCAAACAGAGCCGAGCCGAGAACCCTGACCCCGTCAGCTTCCAGTTTAATCAGGGGGGTGATTGGATCGAGACCCGGAGCAAAATAACGGATGAAAAAGTCATAAGTTTTCATATCCGGGGCATAAGCGGTATTGATATTATTCTCCAGGAGTTGATTGAGGTAAAAGGACGACCGGGGTTTAGTGGTAAAGGTCTCAACCTTTTCCAGCAGTTCTTTCGGACTGCCATCCACAACAACCACATAGGAGAGGGGAGGATGAAGCGGATCTCTTTCCAGGATCTCCATTATGTGATGAATGCCCAGCGCCGCGAGGTCTTTCGAAAAGAAGAGATGCCGGACTTTTCCGAAGCCGAGTACTTTTGAGGAAGTTGTTTTAAATTCGTTTCCGGCTTTTCGCACTAAATCTGCTTCGACGCTAATGATCTCATCCAGGTCTTTTTCTTTGGCGCCGATGGCGGGATAGGTAATGGTTAGTAAGAGCTTATGCTCCGGTGATAATTCAAAACCCGACTGTAACACCACACCGGTTTGGTCAATCGGCCTCTGATCCCAGCAACCGGAGAATAAAACCATACTGCAGAGGCCGGTGATGATGAAGACGATTAACTTTTTCCTCATTTCGATTTTACGCCCCTTTGGTTGATCAAGGAATAGAGGTAACATAGGATTAAAAAACCGAAAACGCCGATGCCGGCCAGATTGACGATCTGCGCCAGTTGTACGGCTTGAATGAGATCCTTGGGGAGGCGGCTGAGGAGAATGGTCAGACCGGTATACAGACCATAAACCAGTTTTTGGTTTTTAATGGGAAAATACCGCTGCAGACTGTCGTAAGCAGCGGGGATTAAGGGCTGAAAATATGGCTGTCCCAAGGATTCCAAAGTAATGAGATGCGCAAAGGTGACCGAAGCGGTTACTATTAAACCAAGCACCCCGAAGAGCGAGGCGAGGAGTAGGGCGATAAATTTTAAGATCCGGACCGATAAGCCTAGATCATAGGGGGGCATGGTTAAGGAAGCGATCAGGGTCACCATGCTGACGGCAACGGTCACCGCGCTGACCATTCCCGTGGAGATGGCCGCCAGACCCAATAAGATGCCGGATACTATGCCAATGCTGGCGCCAAGGTGCGAGGCGAACCGGGATACTGATTCCCGGAGGAGTTCAACGATGATTTCAAGGAATAAGATCTCGATAATGGGTGGAAAAGGAACCTGCGTCCGGGATTCGGCCAAGGGAATGAGAAAATTAACCGGAATGATATATAAGTGGAAAGAGATAACGGCAATGTAGAGGGCAGGAAGAAAGACGGCGAGCCCCGCGGCTATGAGGCGCAGGAGACGGATGAAGGGACGAAATAACCAATTGTAATTCAGATCATCCGGTTTCTCGAAGAAAGTGAAAAAGTTAACCGGCGCGCTCAACGTCACGGGGGTGTTTTCGATGAGAATCAAGAATTTTCCCCCTAATAAACTATTTATGGCTTGATCAGGCCTGGCGGTGACCTGAAATTGCGGAAACAGGGAGCGGGGGAAATCTTTGATGAGAGTTTCCAGTTGTCCGGCGCCCGTTGGCTTGTCCAGCTTTAAACCGTTGATTTTGGTGATCAGCCGTTCCAAGAGTTGGGGCTGGGCCAATCCTTCACAATAGGCGATGACAATTTTTTTCGGATTCAAGGAGCCGACCTTTAAGCATTTAAACTTAAGCCGGTTTGAAACCAGCTTGCTCCGGAGGAGAGTCAAATTTTTCTGGAGGTCGGCGCTGAAGCCTTCATGGGGACCGTGGAGAATTTTCTCCGTCTCCGGTTCGGGGAAGCTTTTGGCGATCGGTCGTAAGCGAATGGATAATATTGTTTTTTCCCCTTCTTCCAGGATTAAGATGACCGCGCCAGACAGGATGAGGTTGGCGATTGTATCCCCGTCGGGATCATTAATTGGCGTAGCTATCGAGCGAATTTGATTAAGTCCGGTGGCGGAACCCGGGGTTGGGCCCAAAAGCGGCTGGATCAATTTCTCGTTTACTTCTTGTGGATCGGCTAAAGTCTCCAAGAACAAATAATAGCCGGTCTGGCCATTGCTTAAGATGGCCTTTTTCAGGATAAAGTCCGGGCAATCGTGAAATTGGCTTCTAATCCGGTTGATGATTCCGGTGGCGGGAGATGAGAATGGTTCTTTTGTTTTTTCCGGTTCGTGCTCCGGACGGTTTTTCTCGCGCATGAGCCCGCTTGTACCACCTTAGATAAAAATATTTTCTATAGATAGGTTACCCCCTTCTTGACCGGTTATTCCATTGACAATTTCCTTTCCCCAAGCAAAACCATTGACCTTTCTGGGTCAATGGTTTTTTTATGGCGTAATCGATCAGCGCTGAATAAATTCCGTCTGGCATTAACACCGGATGATTACCATGGATCCGGGGGGGCAAATTGACAAATTTTAATTAAGGTGTTACAATTTAACTGGTATTAAAAAATTGGATAGTTGTATACGCAAAGAGATAAACGGCAGGATTTTGAAAGGGTAAGGCCGGAGATGAACAGAGGGAAACTCCTGCCTTCGAAGGGTTTGCCATTGGAATAGTACAGCTATAACCGGTGATAGAAATGAATTGACATAATTAAAACCACTCTGTACATAGGCAAAATTATGATTGCGAAACCCTTATCTTTGGCATAAGTGGTATAAAATGAAGAAGAAATTATCTGTTACTGGGAAGGGGGAATGGAACCAGAAGATACGGGGTTGGCGCCCTTGAACAGCATGGGGATCCCGCTTGGAATAGCTGTGGAAGACCAATTGGGATTAAGGTTACCGCGGGTTATTAGAAGAAATCAAGAAAGGTTGAGGGAGGAAAAATGAGCAACAATTACAAGATCAAATTATTCCAGGATGAGGCGGCCCGTTGCATTAACGAGTTGTACAAGAAGGGTTATTTACCCAATGAAAAGATGGGAGATGTAAGCGTACGGGATCCCGAGTCGGGATATGTCTTTATATCCTTGAAGCCAGGAACACTTCCGCTGCGGGAGCTATCGGAATATCACGGCAGTGACATTGCGGTGGTGGACAAAGATGGAAACCCCGTTACCCATCATACGATTCCCAGCGACAATCTGGCCTTGCATTTAGCGGTTTATAAAGCCCGGCCCGATGTGAACTGTATTATCCATACCTATCCAATCTGGAGTTCTCTGTTTTCGGAAAGAAAAGAAGCGCTTCCCTATGTCTTAGTCGAACAGGTTGAAGCAAGTACCAATGTTAAGTGTGTGGAAAGCGCGCCTTCAATGACCAAGGAGTACATTAATGAAGTTGTTGAAAAGTTGGGGGATCAGATATATGTACTCCTTTATCATTTTGGTTCGCTGTCCGTCGGTGCAAATGTTGATCATGCGATCAACTATTTAGCTTGGATGGAATCGGTCGCCAGAAAAATTACCCATGCCTCCATGATCGGAGAGCTGAAATATATCAATAACACCGTTGGACAGCTGGTAACAGAAGGATTCGAATATAACACCGGTACGAATTACAATGTTTTTAACGATTACGACCAAATTTTGTTTAAAGAGGAGGTCGCCCGCGGGACCCGTCTACTAAACCTCCGGGGATATTCGCCTTCTGGTGAGTCCGGGGATACCAGTGTCCGCGATTTAAAAACCGGTTTGATTTATATCTCCGGTAGTCCGACCTGGTGTTTTCAGAGGGATCTGCGGGATGCGCGGGGATGGGAGCGGTTTGTGACCGACATTAATGAGACGATTTACGTTCCATGGAGTGAACCGACTTGTGAATGGCCCATGCATGTCGCCATTTACCGTAAGCGTCCCGATGTTGGGGCAATTGTCCATACCCATGGGGAGTGGGCTTCCGTTTTTGCCTGTATCGGGATGGATGTGCCCCTTTCCATAATCGGGGAAGGGCTTACCGGTGTGATTCCCTGTGCTAAGTTTGCCAACGCCGGGACCCATGAAGTGGCGAACAATACAGCCGAGGCGTTGGTGGCGGCCGATTGCTGTATCATGAGTAACCATGGCGCCGTTGCCGTAGGCAGAACCATGGATGAGGCCATGGATAAGGTGGCCTGGATGGAACAAGCCTGTCAAAAAGCTTATTATGCGATTCTTGCTTCCGGTGGTGTCAAAGCGGATGCCCGCAAAGCGATTCAAAAACTCTCGGCGGAATAAGTGGAGGAACATAATCAGCTAAATTGAAGCAAGAGGAGAATTTGGCATGGAGAGAAAACACTTAATCGTAATGTTGACGTGGAATGACGTTACCGTTCAGAGGGCAAAAGAGATCTTCCTGGAGGCAAAAGGGGCAAAGGCGGAGCACTGGGGCTTCAAAGTTCAGGGCATTACCCCCGAAAAAATGAAAGAGCTGGTTCAGCTGATGAAGGAGGCGGGGAAGAGAACATACATCGAAGAGCTGGCCATTGATGAGCCGACCTGTGTCAAATCCGCCGAGTTATGTGCCGAGTGCGGGGTCGATCATTTGCTGGGGACCATTTATTTTGATCGGGTCAAAAAGATCTGCGATGATGCGGGGATAGCTTATTCCCCCTTCGTGGGCTTGGCGGCCGATACCCGTTTGCGGGGGCCGATTGACAAGATCATCAAAGAGGCAAGGCAAACTGAGGAAAAAGGGGTCTGGGGAGTTAATCTTTCCGCCTTCCGGTATGTTGACGGTGATCCCGAAGAACTTTTAACGCGGTTATCGAAAGAGATCAGCAAACAATTTACCATTTCGGGCAGTGTTAACTCATATGAGCGAATAGATTTCCTCAAGAAGATACCGAACTTATATGGTTTTACCATTGGCGGGGCTTTTTTTGAACACAAATTTGGCAATACTTTTGCGGAACAGATCAATGCCGTCATCGATTATCTTGAAAAGGAGTGACGGTTCGGTTCGATCGGTTCAGTCCCATCTAAAGTTGGGCAGTGGAGGCAAAACCCGGATCTTGATTGGGATCAACCACTGAACATCGTTGATCCTGTGTTGATGGGCGGAAAGGGAAGCCGGAAGAAACCGGGGATGGTTTCTTCCGGCGCCTTATACCAAGGAATAGTTTGGGTCAAGGATCGGGACGTCGGAATTAATCTTATCGCAGGCGAGGTATTTAGATGAGACATTTATATTTTTTAGGGGCAGATATCGGAACAACCGCAATTAAAGCGGCGTTATTTGATGAGAATGGGCGTAAACTTTTACATCATGTCGAAGAATATGAATTAATCAAAGACGATGCCCAACGGGTGGAGCAGATCCCCCATGTCTACTGGGACACTTTTAAAACCTCTGTCCAAAAAGTGGTTTCCGCATCCGGAGTTGATCCGGCTGACATCAAGGCTTTCGCCATGGATTCTTCGGCGGAAACCATTGTCTTTATGGATAAAGAGATGAATCCCCTTGACAATTTTTACGTCTGGCTGGACAGCCGCGCGGTGGAGGAAGCCGAGGAGATCAATGGGTATTTTCCACCCGAGGTAATTATGAAGGCGACAGGGCAGGCGCCAATCGATCCCTGTTTTCCCGCGGCCAAAATTGCCTGGTTCCGGAGGCACAAACCGGAATTATTCCCTAAAATACATATGATGTTCATGTGCGATGACTATCTGCTTTGGAAGTTGAGCGGTAAAAAAATCGGCCATGGTTCCAGTTGGTGCACCTCGTATTTATGGAATATCACAACCAAAGACTGGTGGCCGGAGATGATGAACTATCTCGGAATTACCCCCGCCCAGTTGCCGAAGATTGTCGAGAGTGGTACACCGGTGGGGAAGATCCTTCCCCACGTGGCCGATGAGCTCGGTTTGCCCCATGATCTTTTGCTTGTGGTCGGCGGACAGGATCAGTCCAGCGGGGCGCTTGGGGTCGGAAACGTGGCGCCGGGTGTCTTCAGTGAATCGACGGGAGGCGCCCTGATGGTCTGTACTACTACCAACAAACCGGTCTTTGATCCCAATTGCCGTATTCCTTGTAACTATAGTATAATGAAAGATATTTATATGATTCAGGCCGGGGCCAAAGGCGGGATCTTACTACGCTGGTTTCGTGATACCTTCTGCCAAGAAGAACTGGGCCTGGAGAAAGCGGGCGGAGGGGATGCCTATGTTTTAATGGATCAGCTGGCCGCCGCCACCCCGGCCGGGGCGGAAGGCCTGTTTTTACTGCCGTTTTTTGGCGGCGCCGGAAACCCTTATCATGATAATTATGCCCGTGGTGTTTTATATGGTTTAAGTCTGGGCCATACCAAGGGGCATGTGATCCGCGCGTTTATGGAGGCGCTGGCCTGTAATATTACCAAGATAATTGAGTATACGGAGAAATTGACCGGAGTTAAAGTCACTCAAGTCCGTTCGCTGGGCGGCGGCTCCAAGAGCCCGCTTTGGTGTCAGATTAAGGCGGATGTCATGAACCGCGAGGTCGTGACGATGAAGAATACGCAGGATGCGGCCTGTCTTGGCGCCGCCATTATTGCCGGTTATGGTTACGGGGCTTGGGATTCGATTGCCGGTCCTGCTTTGAAATTTGCTGAGATTGATCGGGTTTATAAACCAAATCCGGCCAACCGGGAAGTCTACGATCTTCTTCTGAAAAAGTGGGATGTTTTGATTGATGCGCTCGATGGCCATACCGAGCGATTGGCACGGCTCAAGTAAAGATAAAAAGTGGAGGGGTTTATGATGAAAAAAGTATTGGTTTTAACCGGCAGTCCACGAAAGGATGGCAATAGTGATTTATTAGCGGATGCTTTCATCAGAGGTGCGGAGGAAGCGGGCCATCAAGTCACGGTGTTTAGAGCGGGAAGAAAACACATCACCGGATGTCTGGCCTGTAACAAGTGTTATACGGAGGGAAATAAGGCCTGCGTGGTCGAGGATGATTTTAATGAACTGGCAGAACTCTACCAGTCTTCCGATGTGATCGTTTACGCTACCCCGTTGTATTGGTACTCATTCCCGGCGCAATTAAAAGCCGCGATGGATAAGATGCATGCCCTGGTTAAGGGTGAACGGGAAATGGCGATCAAAGAGAGTATCCTTCTCGCCTGCTGCGAAGATACGGATCCCCACGCCTTTGACGGGATCTTGCAGTCTTACAAATTGATCGCCGGTTACCGGAAATGGAAGGATCTCGGTCATGTTTTGGCCTTTAATGTTAATGAGCCGGGAGAGATTTTAAAGCAACCGGATCTTTTGGCAAAAGCAAAGGCGCTGGGGAGAAATCTGTGATCGAAATTATTGGTAAAGAGATTTACCGGTGGTAATGGACGGTAAAGTTACACAAATCACCCCGGGTATACGAACGGGAGTATTCAATCACACGGTCATTCTCATCATAACTTATGCAGGTAAACAGCAGGACGACTCTTCCGGGGTCAACATGTAACAATTGGGCATCGCTCGGTTCCAGCTTTTTTAAGTCAAGGGTTTGCCACGCCCGTTTAAGCGTGATCCCGTAAAAATCGTATACCTCATAGAGGCTGAACACCGACAGATCAATCTGCTCCAGCTGCGGGAGGAGCTGGTACGGCAGATAGATTTCCTCCAAGGCAACCGGCTCCTCATCCACATAGTCCAGTCGTTTAATGTAATACACCATGTCTTTTGGGTCGATGTTGAAGATGCGCGCATACTTGGTTCCGGCCGGGCGTTGCGCCTTGGTAAGAATCTTGATGGAGGGCCGCGCCTTCTTTGTCCGGATGGTCTGCCTGAACCCGCCGAGCGTCTCAAGGTCACGCTCAATTTTCTCATCGGTTACCACGCAAACATATACGCCCTTGCCCTGAACGCGCTTGAGCAATCCCTCGGCGACCAAGGCGTCAATGGCATTGCGCACCGTGAGCCGGTTGATCCCATAATACTCGGCCAACTCATTTTCGGAAGGGATGGCCATGCCGGGAAGATACTCGCCTTCCTCGATTTTGGCCCGGATCAGTTCGCGTAATTGCAAATAGATCGGAGCATGGTAATCAATCTTAGGTTTACCGGACAAATTTGCTTCACTCCCGTATTTATCGGTACATGATCTTACTAAACGGCGCCTGTTACCAGGCGCCGTAGTATCCTATCGTAATACTGCTATTTGCGGCGCCCATCCGCATACATTCTTCTATTGGTTTATTGGACAAAACCCCGTAGAGAAAGCCGGCGATATAGCTGTCGCCCGCCCCCATGGTATCTACTACCTTGCACGGGACAATTCCGTAGACGGTAAATTGCTCGCCATCATAAGCAATGCTCCCCTTCTCACCGAGGGTGACCACCACGACTTTGGGTCCACGGCTATGCAATTTTTTCATGTTTTCGCGTAACTGAGGGGTATCACCCTCATCTGAGGAGTAAAAGAGGTAATCAACACTGGCGATGGCGGTATCGACAACCGGATCGGCCGGGCGGGTAGCGGCATCGAAGGCAATGGGCGTTCCTTTCGCCTTGATCTTGGCCAGGTCTTTTTCGACTTTCCCCCATAAAGCGGTGACCACCATATCGTGTTGGCACAAAAAGTCAATATCCTCATCGGAAAGGACAAAATCGGCCAGGACCCCCTCATCATAATCACCGAAGACACGTTCACCATTGACGAGTTCCACATGGGTAATGGCGGTTTTACCCGGAAGGACCTTTACATGGGACGTATCGACCTTTTTCCCCCGGAGCGCCTCAATCATAAGCTGGCCGTAATGATCGGTGCCAACGGCGCCCGTATATGAAGCCTCTCCGCCAAGGCGTCTAAAATAAACCGCTACATTTACCGCGTTTCCACCGGGAAAGGCTTTTCCCAAATTATCATAAACATCCATGCAATTATCGCCGACGGTAGCTAATCTCATGCTTGTCTTCTCCTTTTTTAATTTAAAAAGAAAGATTTTCTCATTCAACGGGTCAATTCGCTGGCAAAGCGAATGTAATCCGAGCGCGCAATGGATTTAAAGTATTCAACAGGTACGCCCTGATCGTCGAAGACAACCCCTGTTTGGTAGAACACCGGCGTACCTTCCGGTATTTCTAACAATTCCGCTTCTTCTTTGTCGGTATAGGTAACGTTCAAATTTTCCACGCCTTGGGTGATGCGGATTCCGTAATCCTTTTCCAGGATGCTATATAAGGAAAGGTTCGCTAAGTCATAGGTTTCAATTCCTTTACAACGCTCCGTATCCAGATAGACGGTCTCTAGCAGCACCGGCACTTGATCTATGATTCGCACGCGGACAATCTCCAGGACCTTGTGACCAAGGGTTAGGTGCATTTTTTGGGCAATTTGCTTGCTGGCTTCCCGTACGCCAAGGCGGACCATACGACTACTGACTACATGTCCCGCACTCCGGGCCACACTACTGAACCCTTTGATATCTTGTAAATTGCGGGTTAGTTTGGGGGGTGAGACAAAGGTGCCGGAACCCATGCGGTTGTAAAGGACGCCCTCTTCAATTAAACGGCGAATTGCACTCCGTAACGTGGTGCGATTAATCCCCCACATGGCGTACATCTCCCGTTCAGAGGGTAGTTTCGCGTGGGCCGTCAATTCATGTTCCAAAATATAACACTCGATTTGTTCAGCTGCCGCTTCACGAGGGCGGATGCGGTACTCGTTTGCCATGTTGGATTCCCCTGATTGTAAAAAATAATGGATATTTGTCATTGTTCGTACAAAAGTATAACATATTTGGGAGAATCTATACAAGTCGCGTTCAAGCGGGGGATCTATTCCTACAGGGTAACTACCGGTTTACCTTCGGCGCGGGGAAACTTGTCTCCGAAAGCGAGGGGAAAACACCCCCCGCCTCCGGAGCGGAATTGAAGTTAATAAGATCTGGAATGTTTTACGCTTATGCGTTTTGCCGGTTACGTTTATCCCAGAAATGGAAGACGGGCAAGCCGGTGACAACAGCCAGCACCGCACAGACCAGACCGGGGATCGGAGCCCAGATAAAGGTGGAGTAGATCAACGTACCGGTAATAAACATGGCAATAATCGGCATGATATAGCCGCCGGGCATCCGGTAGGCCGGATGGTAATTATCCTTGCGGCGCAGCACAAAAATGGTGCCGAAAGTGAGGAAGTTCTTGATCAGCGCGACTAAGGTGAAATAACCGAGTAAATCGGAGAGGGTGGAGGCAAAGATTAGGACAATCGCGACGGCGCACTGGACCAGGATCGAGAAATACGGGGTCTCATATTTCGGGTGCACTTTAGCAAAGGATTTAAAGAAGAGACCGTCCTTTGCCATGGCGTATTCAATACGGGGTTGGAACATAATGCAACTTGAGAGGGAACCGATGACCACAATCACCGCCATGATGGCGACGACCGTCCCCGCCACGTCTCCGATTACAGGAATTTTGGAGGCAAGGAGCGCGATCGGCGCGTCTGAGGTAGCCAGTTCTTCCACGCTCAACAAGCCGGAAGCGACAATGGTTAGACCCACGTACAGCAGCAGGACGATAACAGCGGTTAAAATAAGTCCTTTTGGCATATTCTTTTCCGGATCTTTGATTTCACCCGACATGTAACAGGGGGCAGCCATACCGTCAAAGGACCAAGTAGTGGCGGAAATTCCAGCAATCAGCGCCATAATACCGGCAGGAGCACCCGCCAGCCGTGCTGGGGATAAGAAGAGATGTTCTTTAAGGAAGAAGGCGCCCACGCCAATGATCAGAACAAAAGGAATAATTTTGAGCGCGGTGATAATGGCCTGGAAGCGGCCACCCCCTTCAACGCTGAGGAGATGAAGCATCATAAAGATTAAAACAAACAACACGGCAGTGGTTTTCAAGGCAAAACTGCTCATAGGTAAGAAAAAGGCCAAATAATTCGCGACTGCCAGCGCCATGATGGAGATGGAGGGAGGATCCGTCGCCCAGAAACTGATCCAGCCACAAAGAAAAGCTAACGGCCTGGAACCTGCTTCGCGGAAATAGACATATTGGCCGCCATCTTCGGGGAAGGCGCTAGCCAGCTCTGCATAGCAGAAGTTGGCCGGGATCTGGAGCAGACCGCCGATGAGGAAAGATAAAATCAAAAAGAGTGAACTTCCGGACGCAGCGGCCACTTCCCCCAAGGATGAGAAGATACCTGAACCAACCGTTGTCCCCACGCCAAGAGCAATAACGGCGCTTAACCCTAATTTACGTTTTAGCTCAAGATTCTCCGGAGCGGTAACGTCTTTTGCTAAATTTGCCAAGTAAATTCTCCTTTCTATTTTGGATTTTGGATGGGATCTTCCGTTTACCTAATACCAACCGTGCCAGAATCTGTACCAAAAACGTGCGGGTAGTTTTTACTTTTGCTTACAACCATTTCCCTCCTCTCCAAAAACCTGAATGCAAATAGTGCGTTGCGCCGGTCCGTCAAATTCGCAAAAGTAAATATCCTGGGCGCTACCGCGCACTATTTTTCCTTCTGAAATTACAAAATGGCAATGGTTTCCTGTCAGCAGTGACTTCAAATGTCCGGTGGGATTACCTGCCGTAGATCCATAGTCTTTCAACATCCGGGCGTGCGTATATGGCCAGTCTTCGGGGACTAGCCGGGTGAGAAACTGCTCCATATCGTTTTCCAAACATTCGAGGGATTCGTTCACTGTAATCCCGGTTGTTGTATGCTTGGAAATCACTGTGACGATACCGTTTTGTACTCCGCTTTCCGCGACCGCCCTTTCGATCCGATCGGTAATGGGCAGAAACTGGTTATACTCAGTTGTCAGCACTGTAAACCAGGTCGTTTTGATGATCATTGCTCCGGCTCCTTTCCTCCTGCCCCACCCAGAAACTCCATGGCGTTTCCGCCCAAAATCAGCTCCAAAGTGCTGTCGCGGAGGCCAAGACGGGAGATGGCGTCGACCATACGGATCTGCTCAAAGCGGGGATTATTGCTGCCAAACATTACTTGATGACGCAGGCTCCGGTCCAGCCAAGTAAGGGGAATCTCACTGGTGAACAGGTGCGTGTAAAATTCGTAGGCACTGTCAAAATGTAATAGGCTGGTGTCGGTATAGACATTCGGGTATTTTACCAGCAGCATGGCGGTTTCTTGTACCCAAGGCCAGCCAAAATGGGCGAGACAGATCCGTAATTTTGGACGCCTATAAGCAAGCTCCTCAAATTCGATGGGACGGGCGTATTTTGAAAGGGTATCCGGCTCCCATGACAGACCGCTGTGAAAGATAATCGGCCGGTCGTATTTTTCGCAAAGATCGTAGAGGGGGGAGAGGAGCTTGTCACCCGGGTAGAAACGCTGGCGTGACGGATGTAACGCCAATCCGCGGAGTTTAAGCTCACTAAAGGCGTATTCCAGTTTTTCAAGGGCTTGCGCAGAGAAGGGATCCACCGCGGCAAAACCGATAAATTTATCCGGGGCAAGGTTAACCAGTCGGTGAATTTCTTCGTTGGTCACGACAACATGACCGGTCTGGGTCGTATAGTCCGCGGGCAGAAGACAAAGCCGGTCCAGGCGGGCGCAGCGCATCTGGTTGAAAACATGCTCGAGCGGAGCCGTCCCGTTTTTGTGGATATTCAGGATGTCATGGCGCATTTGCTCACGGGCGGGGTCTTGGTTGATTGGTTCAAAGAATGCGGGATGGACATGGATGTCGATAAACAAAGCTATACACATCCTCTCATAAGAAGGTAAGTGTATTACCGGATGCCGCCTGGAAAAAACCGGCTTGCCGGCCAGGGGGGATAACGCTCAAGGACCGGTGTTAAAAATTGATTTCGTCCATCATGGCGCGGATCCGATCAATCGCGCGCTTCGCGTACATGCGGGGCTCGTTGATATAGTTTGAAACCAGCTCGATCGTGGCCGTGCGATTGTAGCCAATGCTTTTGAGTTCATACAGGAATTCCGGGAGGGGAAGGGAACCGTCGCCCGGCATGATATGGCTGTCCGTACCCTGATCACCGTCGATAATATGTAGATGGTGCATTTTATCGCCTAATTTATCGAAGTAGGCCATGATACTTTCGTGTTGAACAAAGGGGGGAACGATATCACACATGCCTACGACATAAGGGTTGTCAATCCGGTGGAACAACTCCACTAAATCATTGGCACGGGTAAAGAAGTTGGATTCGTAAGGGGTCAGCGGTTCCACGATCAGCTTGATCTCCAGTTTTGCCGCATGTTCGCCCAGTTCACGAATGGTTTTTTCCAGGCGGGACCATAGTTCCTCGTAAGTAGCCTGATAACCACCATTGGCGGGGCCGGTGAGCACAAATTCGGCGCCCATTGCTTTGGCCATATCAAGGCAGAGTTTCAGATAGCGCACGGCATCCTCACGCTGGGCCTCGCTGCCGATCATATAGTTGTAGGGATAGGCGTTATGTTCCGGCGTATAACCCAGCACCGGCATTTCGTATTGCTCGATCAGCCGTTTTAGCTCATTGATATCACCGGCGGCCAGGTCCGGCGCGTAGGCATGGGGACGCCCTCCCCATAATTCAATGTAATCGTAACCAAAGCGTTTGGCGTCGATGAAGCAATGTTCCAATGGATTACGTTGATATCCGCAGGTAAACATCCCAAGTTTCATAACAATCTCTCCTTTTGTTTTTCTTTATTTAAAAATTGCCGCAACAAACGCGAAGACTGGTCTTACCTGTCGGCAGGAAGGCTTAACTTGGCCTCCACCCATGGTTCAAAGACGCTGATTACTTGGGCGGCTATTTGCGCTCCCCGCTCCAAACATTTGGGAATGGGGTCTCCTTTAAGCAACCCGTACAAGAAACCGGCGATAAAACTGTCACCGGCGCCAACGGTGTTTACGACCTTGGCCGGGAAGACGCCGCCGTCGTAAAAATTCTTGCCATCCCAAGCCAAACTGCCTTTTTCCCCGAAAGTGGCCACCGCCACTTTCATGCCGCGGGACACCTTATCCTTGAGGAAAGACTCGATGTATGGATCACGGCCTTGGTGATAAGAATAAAAGCCATAGTCGACATAGGGCAGGGTTTCTTCGACCAGCGGATGGTTTAACCGGTCGGCATAGTCGAAGCTGATAAGGGGGCCGCGCGCTTTGATCTCCGGTAAAACCTTTTCGGCTTTACCCCAAAGGGCGGAATGGACCAAGTCGTGACTGGCGGCAAAGGCGATGTCCTCATCATCAAAGACGATATTTTCCAGCACACCTTCGATATAATCACCGTGTACCCGTTCCAGCCCGTCCATATCCATGTATGTAATGGCGGTAGGACCGTTCCCCACCTTCAGATGACTGATATCAAGCCCTTCAGCCTCGAGCGTTGCCAGCATCCAACGTCCGTTCTGGTCATTCCCTGTTGTACTGATGATTGACGTCGGGACACCAAGTTTTCGCAGGTTTACTCCGGTATCCACCACGTTGCCGGTGGGGTATTTTTTTCCTAATCGCTCGTATACATCGATACAGTTATCTCCAATCACCGCAACCTTGATGGAAATCACCCTCCTTATCTTTTAAAGCTTTAGGTATGGATCGAATTTCTTATTGATGAAAAATAGATATGGTACCCATAATTTCAAACCACTTTTTGATAAACCTAGTATAACATGCATATATTATTACGTCAATGTTAAAACATAATGAATAATTATACGCAAACATATTGACAAAGATACAAATGGTCAACACGTTAACAATCACATTTTGAATGAATTAATGCTTCCCAAAAAATAAAAAACCCGAGTGTAAGTCGGGTATTTAGCAAATTATTAATATAACCGGCGGAGACTAAAATGAAAGGATGGAATTGATTTCAACTAAATTATTTGTTATACTAAACTTGATTTCAAACGATCGAGTTTCTATTGATTTCAAACCACTTTCGGCAAGGCTAAATTTAAAAAGAAGGACTGTGTCATCATGCTGAAATTTGACGAAAAAAAACAAATTGAAAGTGTGGCCGGGGCCTTGGCTCTGCGCAGTAGAATTGAGCACATCGTCGATGAGATTTGCCGGAAAGGTTATGACGACCTTTATTACCTTGGCATTGGCGGCACATATGCCTCTTGCTTGCAAACCGTGAACCATATCCGGGAAATGAGCGCCCTACCTGCATATGTTGAAAATGCCGCCGAATATATCACCCGGGGTAACCGGCGCATTAATGAAAAAACCGTAGTTGTAATTTCCTCGGTGACGGGGAACACGCAAGAAATGGTGGAGGCCATCAGGAGGATCAAGAAAGTTGGCGCCACCGTAATCGGCTTTGTGGATGAGGAAACTGCGGAGTTGGCCAAGATGGTCGATTATGAAATCGCTTATCCCCAAAATGAACAGCTCAAGTTCTTTATGGTGGCCGATCGTTTTATGAAAAATGCCGGCGATTTTGCCGATTATGACCGCTTTTATGCCGAGATGGATAAATATCTACCCCAAGCTTTGGTGGAAGTCGCAAAGGCGGCGGACAACTTTGGGAAGGAATTTGCGGAAAAACATAAGGACGATCCGATCCATTACTTTATCGGAGCCGGTAATCAATACGGCGCCACCTACTCCTATGCCATGTGTTTTTGGGAGGAGCAACATTGGTTGCGTTCCAAATCCATTCATGCGGGGGAGTTTTTCCATGGGACATTGGAGATTATTGACCGCGACACCCCGGTGACCGTATTTCTTGGCGAAGATGCGGAACGGCCGTTGGCTGAGCGTGTTGCCCGGTTTTTACCCCGTGTTTGCGCCAATTATACGCTTATTGACACAAAGGATTATCCTCTGACGGGGATTAGTCCGGAATTCCGCGGTCATATTTCCCATCTCGTCATGCGCATGATTACCCAACGGATCGATGTGCACTTAGAATTGGTCAACCGGCACCCGATGGAGATACGCCGGTATTATCGCCAGCTTGATTATTAAGACGGCACGGTTGGCAGTAGTCGGAGAAAGAAAAAGTGCGTTCGGGTTTCCCAAAACGCACTTTTTGTTTTATACTCCCAAAAACACTTCGATAATCTCGGCGACGGGGTCGTGGTTGTTATCGGCCCGGGTAACATAGTCGGCACTGGCTTTCACTATGTCGAGGGCGTTATTAACGGCGACACCGATTCCAGCACCACGGAGAAGATCAAGGTCATTAGTATAATTACCGGCGGCGATTATATTCTGGGGCGGGATGCCGAGTAAATCGCATAAGGTACAGGTTCCTTTCCATTTTGTGATCCCTTTTTTCATAATGTCGACACTGGTTGGATCCGACTGGACATATTCCAGGGCCAGATTAGCGCCGTTGATGAAGTCAAATATCTCTTTGTTTTTCGTATATGCCGTGAATCCTTCAACTGTGCGATAGGGCGTTTCTTCAAGTGAATGGTAAAGGGTGGGCGATACCCCGAGTTTCTTCACATAGTCAAGGGTTTCCTTCGTTAGCCGATTAACCCCCCAGTACATACCGTCCAGCACATGAAGGGGATAGTCCCGGGAAAGGCAGAAATTGATCAGAACTTTGGCATCCGCTTCAGGTATCCTGATATTTTGCAGGATCGCACCGTCGACCGTACGCCTGATCTTCCCTCCATTGTTGAGCAATATATAATCCACATATAATTCCAGTTGGCGGAGGGGAATCATATCAACTTCACGCCGTCCGGTCACAAAACAGACGGTATGGCCGGCACGGCGGGCACGTTGTAAGGCGTGTTTCGTTTTATCCCCTAACCGTCCATAATCGTCCACCGCAGTGCCGTCCAGATCAAAGGCCAACAGTTTCTTGGTCACGGACGGACAGGCAGACGCGGGCCGGAACCCTCTTTCGTCTTTCATTAATACTCTCCAAAACAAACAAGTATTGATTATTTTATACCAATTATCACTAATAGCATAGCATTACATCGATTTTGCGTCAACAAAGACTGAAATTGCTCACCATAGCGGCGGAGGGTTGGCTTCAATAAACCTCTGATTCAGAACAGTATTCAACCCAACTTAAACATTTCTACAGCTTGCTTCAGACTTCCCGCAATTTTCCGTAAATCATCGGCCAGCGCCGTTACATGCGCCATGGAAGCGCTTTGTTCTTCAGTGACGGCGGACACTTCTTCGGTGCTGGCCAGGTTCTGTTCGCTGATGGCGGAAATTGCGCTGATCGCATCGGTTGATTTTTCGTTTAGGGCGGCCATCTGTTCGGCGGATTTTACGATCCGGTTGATCTCGGTGATGGTATTCATCAGGGTCTTATTAATCTCTTCGAAAGCAATGACGGCCTTTTCCGTCAAATTTTTGCTGGTCTTTGCCCTCGCAATCCCTTGCTGCATGACTTGGACACTTTGATCGGTACGGGCTTTCATTTCTGCGACTAACTCGGAAATGGAACGGGCCGACTGTTTTGAACGTACCGCGAGTTTGCCGACTTCCCTGGCGACGACAGCGAAGCCTTTTCCTTCTTCTCCTGCTCTGGCCGCTTCAATCGAGGCGTTTAAAGCCAGCAAACTGGTTTGTTCGGCAATTCCTTCGATGATCGAAGTTATACTGGTAATCTCTTCCGAGGAACTAAGGAGCACATTGATGGAGTCCGCCACTTCTTGTGTAAAATCGTATAAGGCGCTAATCTCTTGGGCGACATTACTGGTAACTTCCTGTCCCAGTTCGGCCGAGCGGGCTACTTCCCTGGAAATCTGGCTAATTCTTTGCGAGTCTTGGGTGACCTGAATAACCATATCCGACAACGCTTGGATCGAATTAAGCGCTTCGGTGATTTGGCGGACTTGTTCCGAAGAGGCGGCGGCCAGTTCGTTCGCGGCCTTGGCCACTTCTGCGGCGAAAGCACCGGTTTCCGTAGAGATTGTCGTCAGTTCCGTGCTGGTATTATTCAAAGTGAGCGCTTGGTTACTGATATTTGTCACTAAACTTCTTAGACCCGAGATGGCCATGTTTAACCCTTTAATTGCTTGGGCGGTTTCATGGGAGCCGGTTACGTCGATCATCTCATGGGACAAATCGCCGGCGCCTAACGATTGCACCCTTTGTACCATTTGTTTCAAAGGAAGATAAACAGAAAAGGCGATGAGCAGGCTGATTAGGGTGATGCATCCGATGCCGACGACTACGATTATGGTATTTGATTCCTTTAGTCTGGCGGCAAAACTTTCGCTATCCAAATATAAATTATAATTGAGACTGGCGGTGGTATTCCGGATATACCTTAAGACGCTATGTAAATTGTCAACTTCCCGACTGAGCGCAAGGAAGTGCTGGTTATCAACGGGCTTTTCCATGATAGCTCTAATGTTGGTAAAGATTTCATCCAGTTTTTTGCTGGTTGCTTCATCAATATTTTTTCTGGCTTTTATTTTGTTGAATAAAACATTTAAATTAACTGGTTTTGCTATTTCGTCCACGGCTTCTTTAGCCAACAACGCCAAATACTGGCCGCGGATTCGTTCCACATCAATTTCTATATCGATACTATCTTGCGCCGAGATGGCAGCGGTGTTGTCATATATTTTTTTGGTATTTTGTTGAATCATTTGCATCGCGTGGTTGCTGTTAATACTTTGTCCGACCATAAAGCCGATCATAAGGATGATAATAAAGAGGATTTGATAAAATACACTTACCCTGGATAAAACTTTTCCCAAAGAACCAAGAAGTTTCTTTACCATATTCACTCCTCCTCCCTATTGTCGCGGCTGATTATGATCCATATTAAGCTTGACCTTCTTACGGCTTTTTGAAAGTAAATACGCCGATCATTCATGAATGTGCTAGCAAATCCAATTTTATATCCCATATTAACATATTAATTAGTCGGAGAAGCAGAGATATCCTTTAATTTGTAATGAAAACCTATAATTATTGATAGAATATTGTTAATTGCCTGCGCCGCCACCAAATCGTTCACACCGGCTACGTCAGTTTCTCGATGGGAATTAAAATAAAGTTGGGGAGTGGCAATGACAAGCTATTTTGATCATGGTATAATGTTAGTATCCTAACGACCAGGAGGTGGTGGGGTGTCCCCTCCCAAGACCATTGGGTTTGAAATTAAGTCTCTGGGTAATTTGATTAAACGCTGTATCCATGAGAGCGCCGCCCAGAGTGGATTAGATGGCCTGACCGGGGCGCAAGGTTGGATTATCGGCTACCTATACGAGCATAAGGATAAACCCGGTGTTTTCCAACGGGATATAGAGAAAACCTTTAAGATTAGGCGTTCCACCGCTACCGGTATTTTGCAGCTAATGGAGAAAAAAGGCTTGATCACCCGCGAACCGGTGGCTTATGATGCCCGCTTAAAGCGGTTGCAGTTGACACCAAAGGCCATTGCCCATCATGAGCTTATTATGGAAAAGATCCGGGAGGTTGAAGAAAGGTTACGCCGGGGCTTGAGTGAAGAAGAGGTGAACGCCTTTTTCATGCTGATGGAAAAGATCAAGCGCAACCTGGAAGATGTTAATGATTGATCAATTGAAGCAAATTACGTTGCGGTGAGTTTTATTGCGCATAAATAACGGAGGTTTTAGATGATTAAGCAATTATTAAGTTGTGTTGGCCGGTATAAAAAAGAATCGATTTTGGCGCCGCTCATCGTCACCGGCGAGGTGGTGCTGGAGGTTCTCATCCCGCTGCTCATCGCCGACCTGATTGATCAGGGGATTGTCGCCGGCCGTATGAATATGATTTTGAAACTCGGCGGTATACTGGTGGTAGCCGTTTTGATCTCTTTGGCCTTCGGGGTGTTGGCCGGAGTCTATGCCGCCCGCGCCGCCGCCGGCTTCGCTGCCAATCTGCGGCAGAAAATGTACTATGCGGTCCAGGATTTTTCCTTTTACAACATCGACCGGTTTTCCACGGCCAGTTTGGTTACACGGTTGACCACTGATGTGTCCAACGTGCAATTTGCCTACCAAATCGTAATCCGGGTTGCCGTGCGGAGCCCGATGATGTTCTTCTTCTCCCTCTTGATGGCGTTCCATGTTAACCCCCGGCTTTCTTTAGTTTTTCTGGTGGTCATTCCCTTGCTGGGACTGGGTCTCTTCCTGATTTCCCGGAAGGTGTTTCCCATCTTTCACCAGGTTTTCCAAACCTATGACCGGCTGAACCGGGTGGTTCAAGAGAATTTACGCGGGATTCGGGTGGTCAAAGCTTTCGTCCGGGAAGAGTACGAGAAGGAGATATTTAAGGGTGTATCTCAGCGGATCTATGATGATTTTACCCTGGCCGAAAAGATCCTCGCTTTTAACGCTCCTTTAATGCAGTCTTCCATCTATATCTGCCTCCTCTTTATCTCCTGGGTGGGCGCCCGGATGGTAGTGGCGGAGGCGATGACCACCGGGCAACTGGTGAGTCTCTTCTCCTATTCGTTACAGATCTTAATGAGTCTGATGATGCTCTCCATGGTCTTTGTGATGCTTACTATTTCCCGGGCTTCGGCCGAACGGATTGTGGAAGTATTGAACGAAAAAAGTGATCTCCATAATCCGGAAAACCCCGTCCGGGTAGTGAAAAACGGAGAAGTCCGGTTTGAAAAGGTGAGTTTTAGTTATTCCAAGAATCCGGATAATTTGTGCCTAACGGATGTGAACCTACGGATTGAATCCGGCCAAACGGTGGGAATTATCGGAGGGACCGGGAGCGGGAAAACAACCCTGGTCCAATTGATTCCCCGGCTCTATGATGTCACCCGGGGAGCCGTTTATGTCGGCGGCGTCGATGTGCGTTCCTATGATCTGCAGGCCTTACGGGAGCAGGTGGCGATGGTCCTCCAGAAGAACGTCTTGTTTTCCGGCACGATCAAAGAGAACCTGCGCTGGGGAAACCGGGAGGCCACCGATGAAGAGCTGGTTGAGGCTTGCCGGTTGGCAGAGGCCGATGGGTTTATCCGGGCTTTTCCCGAAGGGTATGACACCTATCTTGAACAGGGGGGTGTTAACCTTTCCGGCGGGCAGAAACAGCGGCTCTGTATTGCCCGGGCTTTGTTGAAAAAGCCCAAAATTCTCATACTGGATGATTCGACCAGCGCGGTGGATACGAAGACCGATGCATTAATCCGGAAAGCTTTCCGGGAGATGCTTCCGGAGACGACCAAGATCATCATCGCCCAGCGGGTGGCTTCGGTCATGGACGCCGACCAGATTGTCGTGATGGACAACGGCCGGGTAGTGGCCGTCGGGAAGCACGATGAACTCTTGAAGACTAACCAAATCTACCGGGAAGTCTATTCTTCGCAGCTTAAAGGAGGAGATGACCATGGCGCCGCCTAGGGGAAGGATGCCGGTTCCCTTGGAGAAACCAAAAGCCCGGGGTAAAACGGTGAAGCGCCTTTTTTCCTATATCACCCGTAATTATAAACGCCATATTGCTCTGGTCCTGTTCTGTCTCTTGCTTAGTTCTCTCGCCGGGGTGGCCGGCTCCCTTTTTCTGCGGGTGCTTATTGACGATTATATTACTCCGCTGTTAGGCGTAGCCGCTCCGGACTTCAGCGCCTTGCGCAATGCTTTGCTGGTCATGGCCGGAATTTTTCTGTTGGGCGTGGCGGCCACCTTTATTTTTAACCGGACCATGGCCGTGATTGCCCAGGGGGTCTTGAAAACGATCCGGGACGAGATGTTCTCCCATATGCAGTTGCTGCCCATTAAATATTTTGACACCCATACCCATGGCGATTTGATGAGCCGCTATACCAATGACACCGACACCCTCCGGCAAATGATCTCCCAAAGCTTGCCCCAGATGTTTCTGTCGGTGCTGACGATTGTCAGTGTCTTCTTGGCGATGGTGGCCACCAACCTGCTGCTGACCGGTGTGGTTCTGCTTTCGCTCTCCTTAAGCCTCTCGGTCACCAAGTGGCTTGCGCGGAACAGTGGGAAATACTTTATGCGGCAGCAGGCCTCCCTTGGTAAGACCAACGGTTACATTGAGGAGATGATCCACGGCCAGAAAGTGGTGAAGGTCTTCTGTTATGAGGAGGAAGCCAAAGCGAAGTTTGACCGCTTAAATGAGGAACTGCGCGTAAATGCCACGGAAGCAAACAGCTATGCCAATATTCTGATGCCGGTCATGGGTAATCTCAGCCATTTACAATATGTTTTAGTGGCGATCGCCGGCGGCGCCCTGGCCCTTGGGGGAATTGGCGGGATCACTCTCGGGGCCATCGCCAGCTTTCTACAGTTAAGCCGGACCTTTAACCGGCCGATTGCGGAAGTATCACAACAACTGAATGCGGTGGTGCTGGCGCTGGCCGGGGCGGAACGCATCTTTGCGCTGCTGGACGAGGAGATCGAACAGGATGATGGCTATGTCACTCTGGTCCATGCACGTTATACCAACGATGGGCGTTTGGTGGAGACTGCCGAACGGACCGGGATCTGGGCGTGGAAGCATCCCCACCATGACGGCACGGTTACCTATACGGAGCTAAAAGGGGATGTCCGTTTCTATGATGTGGATTTTAGCTATGATGGGGAAAAGGATGTGCTGCATGAGGTCACGCTATATGCGAAGCCGGGGCAGAAGGTGGCCTTGGTCGGGGCGACGGGGGCCGGAAAAACAACCATCACCAATCTCCTGAACCGTTTTTACGACGTGGACGACGGGAAAATCCGCTACGACGGGATTAACATCAATAAGATCAAAAAGAGGGATCTCCGCCGGTCCTTGGGGATGGTGCTCCAAGATACCCACCTGTTTACCGGAACGGTGATGGAGAATATCCGTTACGGTCGCTTGGATGCCACCGATGAGGAAGTGTATGCCGCGGCCAAGCGGGCCAATGCCGACAGCTTCATCAGGATGCTCCCCCGGGGGTACGAGACGGTGTTGGAAGGCGACGGGTCCGGACTTTCCCAAGGGCAAAGACAATTGTTGTCCATTGCCCGGGCGGAGGTGGCCGACGCGCCGGTCATGATTTTGGATGAGGCGACCTCCAGCATTGATACCCGGACGGAAGCCATCGTCCAAAAAGGGATGGATGCCCTGATGGAGGGGCGGACGGTCTTTGTCATCGCCCACCGCCTCTCGACCGTCCAGAATGCCGATGTCATTCTGGTGCTCGATGAGGGACGGATTATTGAACGGGGAACCCATGAAGAACTGTTGGCCAAAAGAGGAAAGTATTATCAGCTCTATACGGGTGCTTTCGAGTTGGAATGAGCATTGGTCCGCTTCGGTAAGAATACTTCTGCCAAGAAATTCAAGTCGCCGGAGAAGACCATCCGGCCCCGGCCGGGCGAAGGCTTGAAAAGTATTCATGGGGACGATTGACGAGCGACGATTATGCAACGGGGTGTATTTTCTGGGTATAACCGGGAGGTGAGGGCGGGGGAGGCGAGAATATAAAAGTGTTGGGAGTAGTAACTATCGGAATCGGAGAGGAGTTGGAATAATGGCTCTTAATTCAAAAGATCTGTTCTATGCCTTTCTCCTTACCTTACTGGCCGGCCTGTCCACAGGGATCGGAAGCATCTTGGCCTTTTATACCAAGCAAACCAACAAAAGGTTCCTATCGGTGACTTTGGGGTTTTCGGCCGGGGTTATGATCTATGTTTCGATGATCGAGATCTTTGCGAAGGCCCGGGCTTCTTTAGAAACCGTATTTGGTCCCGCCAAAGGACTACTGATCACCACCATGGCCTTTTTCGGCGGTATCCTCCTGATTGCTTTGATCGATAAATTTGTGCCCGACGTGGAAAACCCCCATGCCATGCGGGGGGTGGAAGAGATGAGCGATTCCGAACCAACGGAGCGGTCGCTCCTTCGCATGGGCCTGTTTTCCGCTTTGGCCATTGCCATTCATAATTTCCCTGAAGGACTGGCTACTTTCGTCAGCGCGCTCCAGGATCCGACTTTGGGGATTAGTATCACCGTGGCGATTGCCCTCCACAATATCCCGGAAGGGCTGGCGGTTTCGGTGCCGGTTTATTATGCCACCGGGAACCGGCGGAAAGCCTTTTTCTATTCATTTTTATCCGGGTTTTCCGAACCTTTAGGCGCCATCATCGGCTATTTTTTACTGATGAAGTTTTTCAGCCCGGCCTTGTTTGGGCTCATCTTTGCCGGCGTGGCCGGAATCATGGTTTATATCTCCTTGGATGAACTATTACCGACCGCGGAAAAATACGGGGAGCATCATATCGCCATCTATGGCTTAATCTCAGGAATGTTTGTAATGGCCTTGAGTTTGGTGCTCTTTGCCTAATCAGGCTTGGTGGCGGCTTTTGCTTGGGGAAGAATGGTGTTTCCCTGCTCCAGTAAAATTCCAGGTGTGTAGGCGGAAAAGAAAATCCTTTTGGAACATGACAAAAAGAAACTTTCTCCTGTTTTCACACATAAGCTGGAGCGAGGAATAACCACAAAGGGGGTTAGGTGATGGTAACGCTCGAAAAATTTCTGGACCCGTTACCCATCCCCGCAATTCTTCAACCCAAGTACCGTAATAAAAAAGAGCCCTACTATGAAGTCCGGATGCGGCCGGCCTATCAATGTCTGCACAGCAAATTACCGGCGACTTTAATCTGGGGGTACGAGGGTAAATACCCGGGACCGGTGATTAATGTCCGCCGTGATGAGAAAGTCTTGATCAAATGGGAAAATCATTTGCCGGAGAAGCATTTTCTCCCGGTCGATAAATCATTTCATGGCTTGTCCGATTTACCGGAAGTCAGGTCCGTTGTCCATGTGCACGGCGCCCGGGTGCGGCCGGAAAGCGACGGGCATCCGGAAGCGTGGTTTACAAAAGAATTTGCACAGACAGGACCGTTTTTTAGCCGGAAGGTTTACTGGTATCCCAACCGGCAACCGGCGACTGCCCTTTGGTATCATGATCATGCCATAGGAATTACCCGCTTAAATGTCTATGCCGGATTGGCCGGTTTCTACATTATCCGGGACAGCATGGAAAGAAAACTGAATCTACCACAAGGCAACTACGAGATTCCCCTGCTCATCCAGGACCGTTCGTTTAATCCGGACGGGTCATTATTTTATCCCCGGCAAACGGAGCCGCCGAACCCGCAGATCGACCCATGTATTACCCCTGGGGTGGACGGGGATACCATTCTGGTGAACGGAAAAGTATGGCCCTATTTAGAAGTAGAACCGCGGAAATACCGGTTCCGGGTCTTAAACGGTTCCAACCACCGGTTTTACCGGATGAAGTTTGAGCCAAGACTGCCTTTCTACCAAATTGGCACCGACGGAGGACTTTTGCCGGCCCCGGTGAAACTGGAGGAGTTGATTTTGGCCCCTTCGGAACGGGCCGATCTGATTATCAATTTTGCTTATCTTGCCGGAAAAAGCTTTATTCTACGGAATGACGCCCCTAGTCCGTTCCCCAACGGCACACCCGTTGATCCGGAGACTACCGGCCAAATCATGGAGTTCAGGGTGGTTTTACCCCTTCAGCAGGAAGATAAGAGCTCCCTGCCGGACCAACTTCTGCCGGTCCCACGGCTGGATCAAGGCTTGGTTAAAGTACAGCGGGATTTGAGTTTGGTCGTCCAGCGGGATGAGTTTGGACGCCTGTTTTTCCTGCTTGATGGCAAAGGATGGCACGATCCGGTGACGGAAAAACCCCGCCGGGGTGAAGTGGAAATCTGGAATATAATCAACCCCGGTTTTGTCTCCCACCCGATCCATCTCCACCAGGTTCAATTTCAGATCTTGAACCGTCAGCCCTTTGACGTTGGTCATTTTACCCGGACCGGGGAGGTTGTCTTCACCGGACCACCGGAACTGCCCGATCCAAATGAACAGGGATGGAAAGATACGGTCCGCAGCACGCCGGGAGAGGTGACGCGGATTATTATCCAATTTGGACCTTATACCGGGCAGTACCCATGGCATTGTCATCTCTTAGAGCATGAGGATTATGATATGATGCGTCCGTTTACGGTAGTTAGTAAAAAATGCAAAAAATAGCAGGTAGTTGCTGACGCCGGCTTCCCCCGGCGAGAGTATAGTGATGAAGATGTAAAGTCCGGTGGCGTCCAGCCCGATAGCGGATTTTTCCAGATAAGCGGAGGAAACTAAACTTCCTCCGTTTTTTTCGTTTTTCCCGGCGATATGTCTTAACTTAAGATCGATGCCGAAATGACGAAGGGATCTAAAATATTGACATTTCTGTGTCAAAAAAAATAGATGAAAAGGGTTTAAGGGAGGTTTGCTTGTCTAGTATGATAAGTAGTGTAAAATTTACAGAGAAAAAAATTAACACCAAACCATTCTTTTGGTACAATAGAAACGCCCCCAAGGGCGAAAGTTATGGTGTAATCCAGTCTGATTTACCGCGGGATACCACACTGGGGATTGGAGGAGGAGAAAAGACATGATTAAAAAAGCGACGGTAACGGTGCAAAGGGGACTGGCGGAGATGCTAAAAGGCGGCGTGATTATGGATGTGACCACTCCGGACCAGGCCAAGATCGCCGAGGAGGTGGGGGCGGTTGCGGTGATGGCGCTGGAAAGGGTTCCTGCCGACATCCGGGCGGAGGGCGGAGTAGCGCGGATGTCCGACCCGGAAATAATTCTCCGGATTATGGAGGCGGTGACGATTCCGGTAATGGCCAAGACGCGGATTGGCCATTTTGTCGAAGCGCAAATCCTGGAAGCTTTGGGGGTTGATTATATTGACGAAAGTGAAGTGCTTACCCCCGCCGACGACCGGCATCATATCGATAAATCCCAATTCAAGGTCCCCTTTGTCTGCGGGGCGCGGAACCTTGGCGAAGCATTACGCCGGATTAATGAAGGTGCGGCCATGATCCGGACCAAGGGTGAAGCCGGGACCGGCGATATTGTGGAAGCGGTGAAGCATGTCCGGACCATCACCGCGGAAATTGAAGCCCTCAAATCGGCTTCGGATGAAGAACTGAAGAATTTTGCCGCTGAAATGCGGGTCCCGGTGGAACTGGTCATTGAGACGAAAAACATAGGCCGGCTACCGGTGGTCAATTTTGCGGCCGGCGGGGTGGCCACCCCTGCCGACGCGGCGCTTATGATGCAGTTGGGTTGTGACGGCGTCTTCGTGGGTTCAGGGATCTTTAAGTCGGAAAATCCAGCGGTCCGCGCCAAAGCAATTGTCGACGCCACCGCCGGTTATAACGACCCCAAACTGTTGGCCGAACTCTCCCGTGGTCTGGGGGGAGCCATGCGTGGGGGGGCGGTGGCCGGCCTGGCGAATGGAGACCGGATGGCCGGTCGCGGCTGGTGAAAAGGTTTGAAAAGGAAGGGTTCGGATGAAAGTTGGTGTCTTAGCCTTACAGGGCGGAGTCCGGGAACATGTGCAGGCGCTTATGGACTGCGGGGCGGAGACCGTCATGGTTAAAGGACGGCAAGACCTGGCCGGGCTGGACGGTTTAGTGATTCCCGGCGGCGAGAGCACGACCGTCGGTAAACTCCTGGTCCGGTTTGGGTTATGGGAGCCTATCCGCCAACGGGCAGCAGCGGGGATGGGGATCTTTGGGACCTGTACCGGGATGATTTTGTTGGCGGGGGCGCTTCCCGGCGATCACGGACCAAGGCTGGGGTTGATCGAATGTGAAGTGGTGAGAAACGCTTTTGGCCGGCAGATTGATAGTTTTGAAACGGAACTTGCGATCCCGGTTTTAGGTGAGCGCCCTTTCCCGGCGGTTTTTATCCGGGCGCCTTATTTGGTTAATCCCGGCCGGAAGGTGGAGGTGTTGGCGACTATTGATGAGAAAATCGTCCTCGCCAGGCAGGGGAAATTTCTGGCCTGCGCTTTCCACCCGGAATTAACTGCCGACCTGCGACTCCACCGGTATTTTCTCGACCTTCTCCGTTTATGCTGACAAGCTAAGGATAGAACAGGGAAAGATCAAAACAGGCAAGAGAATTAATAAGCTGATAGACGAAATGAATGGCGTTGTGGCGTCTCTGGACGGAACAACGCCGTTTTTTGTCCGGCTGGTGTTAAGACTGGTGTTGAACAGTAAGTAGGAACAAAAAAAGCGCGCAAAACCTTATCCAACAAGGATTTACCCCTATTGGACCTTGAAAACCAGTTGTTACTATGTCTCGGTAGACGGCTTCAAAGCATAAATA
>JAAYHY010000029.1 GCA_012735135.1 Bacillota bacterium
CATAAAGGCGACTCCTACTTTTCGATTTGCCGCCAACCTTCCCGAACTTTTTGAGTATCTTATCTGAATTTGGCGATTGGCGATTTCCGCGCCTGACTTGCTTTGAGCTAAAATTATGATTTGACTCCAAGCCCAAATGCAGGATTTATTTGAGCAATAATACCCCATTTTAGCTGGTTGTTGCATAACGTATAATAGACGACCTATTTCGTATAAATTCCATTATTGATAGATAATAAACGAACCAGGTTCGTATAATATACCAAATTGGCGTTTTTACTGAACTCAGTTCGTTTATCTGACTATCTGCATAACACATGGGCAAGTACATACCCTCATCATCAATATACATTCTTTATTAACATCCAGTTTGGGAAAAATAATTATGACCATAGCCAAACCATTAACAAAAAGGGGGTTTTTATTTATTAAGCTATAACCCCCTAAAGTCTCTATTCATATGGGTTTGGATAAAGTGAATCCAAAACCATCTATATATTAATCAATCCTTTACGAATTAATTGTATTTTTCCCTATTTTACCATAGTTGTTTTATTCCGTCAAACTGTCGTAATATTTTGCCTTTCTTGATTATATTATAAAGCCGCTAGTAAATAGCTCCAGACCCCCAGTGACTCCGTGGCGTTAATCCAAATTAGTAATTCCCCTTCACTTCCCTGAACGCCATCTCCAGTTGACCCATCACCCAATGTTGCTTCCTTTCGCCCTCACGCCAATTCTTTATGATATAAAGCAGATAGGCCGCCAATTCCTCATCAATGTCATCGCTCACCAATTCGCCGGCCTCCAGCAATAAACGGAATTTGGCAAATTGGGGGTTTTTAAGGATTTTGGTTAAGGCCACACTCATTTCCTTTTCACCGAACAACTCCAGCCCTTTAAGAATATAATCTTCAGCCCGGGTGAACATAGCCCCTTCCCCGGTTAAGATCCAATTCGGGTTAACCGCATAACGAACCATCATTGCATTTAAAAACGCTTTTGAAGGCTTTTTCTCCCCTGACTCGACCCGGGAAACCGTTGTTTGACTGATCTTTATTTCCCTGCTGAATTCGCCCTGATTTAAACCTAGTTTCTCACGAAATTGCTGAATTCGTTTGCCGATTCCGTTTTCCATTTGCAAATTTACTCCTTGACATATTTTCTAAAAGCAAATATAATTAGCTTGAAATAATTTGAATAATTTATAGTAACTTCTAATCCAAACAAACCATACCTATCGGCTCTGTTCTTGGTCGTCGGACGAAAACGCGCCAAACAAAACCAATTAACGACTGTAGGGGCGGCCAACCTCACCAGTCGTTCTTCCGGATTCGCGTTTTCGTCCTTTTTGTTCTAAAATATTATACCATGATCTGGCAGGCGTCGCAAAGTTTGCAGTTTTTTGAAGGTTCCCAGAGTGAACTAAATGAATAATTATCAAAGGAACAAGCCCATGACCCAAGGAAAAACGACCTCGCTTAACACCCTTAAACAAGAAATCAACTACGCCCGGCAGCGTCTTGAAACCCTCTGGAAGATCCGGGGCTGTACGGACCCTGATGTCTTGAAGGCCAGCATGGAACTGGATCTACTCCTCAACGAATACCATCGGCTTTCCCATAAAGATCGCCCCTGCTAGATTGGTCAGATAGAGAAAGTAACACCCGTTCCAACCAAAACGAAAACATCTTATTGACTTTTTCCTTCTTGGTAGATATACTAATTAATAACATAATTACTAAGCATAACTAATCCCTTTAGAAAAGGGATCCTGTTCAGAAGATAGACCAAACCGTTGAGTAAGAAAAGTAAGTACGGTCCCTTGTTTTAAGAGAGCCGCCGGGGGTGGGAAGGTGGTAACAAAGGCCGGTACTGAATGGACTTACGAGGGCAGGGAGAAAGGCGCACCGCCGCCGAGTAATACCTGACGGAACCTCCATCCGTTATCAAAGGAGCATATATGTTAGTATATGGCAATAAGTGGGCGCAATCGCGCCAAACCGGGTGGCACCGCAGGGCGAAAAGCTTCTGTCCCAGTAAACTGAGGCAGAAGCTTTTTTATATATCAAATAAAAATGTTTCTTTTCACAAAAGATCATCCGGTGAGAAGAGACGAGAAGAGAGGAGAAAAGATGAGTATGAAAAGGTCTAAAAATGTCCCCTACCGTTTTTATCTGAGTGCAGAGGAGATGCCGAAGGTCTGGTATAACCTCCGGGCCGACATGAAGGAGCAGCCCGATCCCATGCTTAACCCGGCCACTCTGCAGCCGGTCACCGCCGATGATTTAGCCCCTGTTTTCTGTGAAGAGCTAGTCAAACAAGAACTGGACAGCAAAACCAGGTATTTTGAGATCCCCGCTGCCATCCAGGAGTTTTACAGAATATACCGGCCTTCCCCCCTGATCCGGGCCTACAACCTGGAAAAGGCCCTGGACACCCCGGCCAAAATCTACTATAAATTTGAGGGCAACAACACTTCCGGCAGCCACAAGTTAAACTCTGCCGTCGCCCAAGTTTATTATGCGAAAGAACAGGGACTGGCCGGTCTCACCACGGAAACCGGCGCCGGCCAATGGGGAACAGCTTTAGCCGAGGCCTGCGCCTATTTCAAATTACCTTTAACCGTGTATATGGTCAAATGTTCCTATGAACAAAAGCCCTTCCGCCGTTCGGTGATGCACACCTTTGGCGCGGAAGTTATCCCCAGTCCCAGCACAACCACGCAAGCCGGCCGCGCCATCCTGGAAAAAGACCCGGAGACCGGCGGCAGCCTCGGTTGCGCCATCTCCGAAGCCGTGGAAAAAGCCGTCACCACGCCTGGCTATCGCTATGTCCTCGGTTCCGTCTTAAACCAGGTCTTGTTACACCAATCCATCATCGGTCTGGAAGCGAAGAAGGCCATGGAGATCCTGGATGAATATCCCGATCTGATTATTGGTTGCGCCGGCGGCGGTTCGAACTTAGGCGGTTTAATCGCCCCGTTCATGCAGGATAAATTACTGGGGAAAGCCTCCCCCCGGATTATCGCCGTGGAGCCGGCGTCTTGCCCCTCGTTCACCCGGGGCCGTTATGTCTATGATTTTTGTGACACCGGGAAAATCACACCCTTAGCCCGGATGTACACCTTGGGTTGTCAATTTGTTCCTTCGCCCAACCACGCCGGTGGTTTACGGTATCATGGAATGTCGCCGATCCTCTCCAAACTTTACCATGACGGCTACATGGAGGCGGTTGCCGTCGAGCAAACCAAGGTCTTTGAAGCCGCCGTTTTCTTTGCCAAACACGAAACCATCCTCCCCGCTCCGGAATCGGCCCATGCCATCCGGACGGCCATTGATGAAGCCCTGAAATGCAAAGAAGCGGGAGAAGCCAAGACCATCCTCTTCGGCTTAACCGGCACCGGCTACTTTGACATGACGGCCTATGAGGCTTATTTAAACGGGACCATGACCGATTATATCCCCACCGACGAGGATCTGGAGAAAGCCTTTGCCCAACTGCCGGAGCTCTCCCGGGTTTAGCCGGCCTCAATTTCAACCCGGGTGCAAAAGAAAAGGCCAAAAATAAACTATGATCGTACCAATCACCGTTTAAGGTTCTAATTGATCATAATCCCCCCGCCTCGACCGGCAGGGGGATTATTTTTTCCTCCCCCCATACCCCCGGCCTACTTCTCTGCCCAGCTCAACCAGGACCGCTTTGATCTTGACCAGTTGTTCCGCCGGCGGGATATCCCTTTTCCCTGGATAGATGG
This sequence comes from Bacillota bacterium, assembly GCA_012735135.1. Lineage (GTDB taxonomy): Bacteria > Bacillota > UBA4882 > UBA10575 > UBA10575 > Capillibacterium. Next base: position 3,758 of record JAAYHY010000029.1, read on the forward strand.
CATACAGTCGTTTATATTCCCTCCGGCCCATATTGGGCATAATCACATTGGCGCCCCAGCTTAATCCCTTTTGGTAACCGTCATTGTCCTTGACGGACAAAGCGGTGGTGGCCGGCATATTGATCGCCGGCATTAGTAACCGGGCCAGGGCCATCATCCTTAAGACCGGTTCCACTTCGCCGCCGGCCGCCCCCGCCAGGGGGGTCCCCGGCGCGGGCAGAAAAGGCCCCATCCCGATCATGTCCGCATCAAGCTTTTTAAAGAAGAGGAGATCCGCCGCCAGCATGGCCGGAGTCTGGCCCGGCAGCCCGACCAGACAGCCGGTCCCTATTTCATAGCCCAATTCTTTTAAAGTATACAGGCTGCGGACCCGGTTTTGGTAACTCATCCCCGGGTGGAGCCTGGTATAAAGCGCTTCGTTACTGGTTTCGATCCGGAGGAGAAAACGGTCGGCGCCGGCCCGCTTCAAAGCCGCATAGACGCTTTTGGGGCGTTCGCCGATACTGAGGGTCACCGCCACATCCATGTTTTTAAGGGCGCTCACGATCGCACAGAGCTCTTTTTCCGTATAAAAGAGGTCTTCCCCGCTCTGGAGGACAATGGTTTTCAGCCCGAGCGCCACCGCCTGGCGGGCCGTGGCGATGATCTCCCCCGGGGTCATCCGGTAACGGCGGATCCGGTGATTTCCGGCCCGCAACCCGCAGTAATAACAGCTTCCCCGGCAATAGTTACTGAATTCAATCAAACCGCGAAGATGGACCTCCGCCCCGACAGATTTGGCCCTCACCCGGTCCGCCGCCCGGCGCAGGGGTTCGGCCTCCGGGGCGGTCAACAACCGGATAAGGCCGTCCGGATCAAGGTCGTGTTCCCTTTCCAGGACGCCGGCCAGTTCCTCCACGGTCCGTCCGTCCGCCATCTCCATTTTCCTTCTCCCCTTTCAAAGCCGGAGATCCCTTTCCCCCTGCTCCAGCCGGCGGAGGGCCTGGCGGACAAAGTTTTTGGTCTTTTCATCATCCAAACGTTCAATGTAGCTTACGATGATCTTTTCCCCAGCCTCTTTGGTTCTTTCTGTGGCATAATCCAGCAGATATTCCTTGAGGGTAAGAATGGCGTTGGGCAGGCAGAAGTTATGGACGAAGCTGGACTTGGCCACCTCCATAAAGTGTTCGCCGGTCCGGCCTGCCCGGTAGCAGGCGGTGCAAAAGGAAGGCAAGCTGCCCATGGTGCAAGTTTCGCAGACCACGTCATCGAGGGAGCGGGTATCCCCCAACTGGAACTGTTCCTTATCCGGCAGCATATTCCCAGTGGTCTCACGGTAACCGCCGACGCCGATCCGGCTCCCGGCATCGATCTGGGAAACCCCCACCGGGATCACCTCCCGGCGTACCTCCGGTCTTTCCCGGGCTGTGCAGATCAGACCGGTATAGGGGACGCTCAGGCGCAGGATGGCCACGAGCTTTTTGAAATCCCCATCGCTCACCGCATATTTGGGATTGGAGGCATAGGGCGTCCCGAGGGCCGGCTCAATCCGGGGAAAGGAGATGGTGTGGGGCCCGACTCCGTTATACTTTTCCTCCAGGTGGATGGTGTGGTATAAGAGGCCCATCAATTCAAAACGCCAGTCATAAAGGCCGAACAAAACCCCGATCGCCACATCGTCCAGGCCCGCATCCAGAGCCCGGTCTTGGGCATAAAGGCGCCAGCGGTAATGGCTTTTGATCGTCCCCGCCGGATGCATCTGCCGGTAAGTCGGATGATGGTAGGTCTCCTGAAAGACCTGGAAGGTTCCGATCCCGACTTCCTTTAGTTTGGCCAGTTCTTCCCGGGAGAGGGGGGCGCAGTTGATATTGGCCCGCCGGATCTCCCCCCGGCCGCTTTTCGTCCGGTAGACCTGGCGCACACTGTCACAGATAAAATCAATGCCGGTCTCGGGTGATTCACCGTAGACCAGGACCGTTCTTTTCTGTCCTTCATTGATCATAATCCTAACTTCATTGGCGATCTCGTCCATCGTTAAGGTCCGGCGTTCGATCATTTTGTTTTCCCGCCGGAAGCCGCAATATCTACAGTTATTAGCACATTTATTACTGATATAGAGCGGCGCAAAGAAGACAATCCGGTCGCCGTAGACCTCTCGTTTCAATTGGTTGGCCAAGGCATACATTTCCGCGATGGTCTCCGGATCCTGGTTTTGGATTAGGATTGCCATCTCCTCCGGTTCCAGTCGAATCTTCTTTTCCGCCTTGACCAGCACCCGCCGGACCTGGGCTTTGGACGGATTGGCCGCCCGATTCAGTTGCTCCCAGATGCGCTCGTCATCGATAAAATCCTTTTCCATCCGGTCATACTCTTCAAAATCCTTTTGGTATTTATTGAGGAAATCCACTTTAAAACCCCCTTTTTACCTTCAATTCCTTTTGAAAGGGTGCGATGGCCCGCGCCAAAACTCCCTGGAGATAGGCAAGGAGGAGCCCGTAATTAATCATGGGCACGCCTTTTTCTGCCGCCAACCCCTGCCTGTATTCCATCTCTCTTTCATTCAACATGCAGGCGCCGCAATGGATCACCAGCTTATACTTGGCCAGGCCCATCGCGAAATCGCCGCCGGAAACATGGTCAAAACAGAGCTTTTTCCCGGTTTTTTTGCTGAGGAGGCCCGGAATCACCACCGTTCCGATATCATCATCTTGCCGGTGGTGGGTACAACCCTCGGCCACCAGGACCCGGTCGCCGTCCTGCAAGTCCTTGATGGCCTGTACCGCCTGATAAAAGTAGGCGAGCTTTCCTTTACGCCGGGCATAAAGAATGGAAAAGGAGGTCAGCGGGACCGCCGCCGGAACCACGGCGTTTACTTGGGCAAAAACCCGCGAGTCGGTGATCACCAGCGCCGGACCGGTCACCAGTTTGGGCAAAGCTTGTTCCAGTTCGGTTTCTTTGACCACCAGGGCCAACGCCCCGTTATCCAGAAGATCCCGGAGCACCTGCTGCTGGGGGAGGATCAGCCGGCCTTTAGGCGCTTCCTGGTCAATGGGGGTCACCAGGATCACCAGATCGCCCGGGTTGACTAACCCATCAACCAGGTGCAACCGGCCATCCTCCTTTTTTCTGATCTTGAGCATTTGGTGAATCAGGTCGTC